>JBOGJB010000494.1:0-8516 GCA_050745085.1 Vicinamibacterales bacterium | reverse complement strand
CCAGGTACCAGGGATCAGGGGCCAGTAGCAAGGCTCCTGGTCCCTGGCCCCTGACCTCTGGCCTCTGCCTGCGGCTTAAAACAAGAACCGCAGGCTCAGCTGAATGTCGCGCCGATCGCCGGTCTTGGTCGTGACGCGGCCGAAGTTCGCGTTGTTGGGATCCGCAAACCCCGCCCCGCCGCCGGTGACCGTCCCGGTCTGCGCGTTACCCAGGTTCGGGTGGTTGATGAAGTTGAAGCACTCGGCCCGGAACTGCACACGGCGGCTGCCGCCCACGTTGAAGTTCTTGAACAAGGCGATGTCCCACTGCTGCTGCCCGGGGTTGTAGAGCAGGTTGCGCGGCGCGTCGCCGAACGTGCCCGCCGCCTGCTGCGTGAACGCCGTCGGGTTGAAGTAGAAGTTGTTGTCCCGTCCGGCGCCCTCGGAGAATTGCCCGTTGGCGCCCGAGGTTGGATCGCCGACGACGTTCCATGGCTGGCCGAAGCCGGCGTCGCCGACGCCCGCGCGGTCGCTCGTCACGAGGACCGAGAACGGCGTGCCCGTTCGCATGAACGTCGAGCCCGAGACCTGCCAGCCGCCGAGCAGGTTCTTCATCAGCGTCTCCTGCCCGCGCCAGAACGGCAGGTCGTAGATGTAATAGAAGTTGAGCAAGTGCCTCCGGTCGTAACTCGAGGGGCCCCAGTAGCTCTCGTCGTCATACGTGTTGAACACGACGTCGCGCTTGTTGCTGCCGTTGTCCTCCGACTTGCCCAGGGTGTACGCGACGCCCACCTTCAAGCCATTGCTGTAGCGCCGGTCGGCGCTGATCTGGAGGCTGTTGTAGATCGATCGGCCGGAGTTCTCGGAGATTCGGATCGCGCCGTAGCCTTTGTACGGACGCAGCGCGGCGATGTTCACCCCGGGGTTGGCCTGGAGCGTCCCCGCCCGCAGCTGGTTGATCTGGCGCTCGCGCTGCAGGTACAGGCCGCGGCGTCCGACGTAGGTCACGTCGAGCACGAACCCGAAGGGGATTTCACGCCCGACGCCCACGGCCCACATGTAAGAGGTCGGGTGCTTGAACACCTCGTCCTGGCCCTGGATGCCGAACGGGAGGTCCGTCGCGCCGCCGGAGCCTCCGCCGGGGCTGTCCACGTTTCCGTTCGCCACGGTGACCATCGGCTGGGACGGCGGGTTGCCTCCGAGCAGCGTCGAGTCGTTGAGCGTCACGCGGTTGTGGAAGACCCCGCTGCTGGCGCGCACGGTCGTCTTATCGTTGATGGAATACGCTATCCCGACCCGCGGCTCGATCACGTTGTAGTGCATCTGAGAGAAGCCGCGCGGCTCGCCCCGGAAGAGCGCCTGCACGCGCGGGTCCTGCGCGACCACGAGATCATTGCCCTCCCCTTCGAAGCCATCGCCCGGCAACACGATGCCGTTGAAGCGATCCCCGCCGGTGAGCCGTCCGGTGGACGGGTTGATGATCGCCGCCCGCGCCGGATCGTAGAACCGCGGGTCGAAGTTCGCGATGTTGTTGGTCGTCGAGTACCACGGCGGCCAGAATGCCCAGCGGATCCCCCCTTCGATGGTGAGGTTGCCGCTCGGCTTCCACGAGTCCTGCAGGAAGATGTCGGTCGCGAGCGCGCGCCACTTCGTAAACGCCCGCTGGCCGAGCTCCGCGTAGCTGTTAAAGAGCCCCAGCGCCGTGTTGGCGATCGCAAGGCCCGTCCCGCCGGTCCTGGTGTCCTGGAACTCGAACGCGCCGTTCTGATTGTTCGTGCCGCCCGGAATGGAGGCGACGTTGATCTGATCAAAATCATCCTCGCCCGAGTACTCGAGGACGACGCCCGCCTTGAAGGAGTGGCGTCCTTTCACCAGAGTGGTGACGTTCGACAGCGCGTGAATCGGCCCCTGTGAGGACGCCGGGTACGGCCCGCCGTCGATCGTGCTGAATCCGGCAATCGCGACCGTCGGAATCTTGTCGTCGATCTCCTTGCCGGGAAAGATGTAGGGATAGTTAATGCCCGAGCGGCTTCGCTGGTAGAGCCCGGATTCCGTGAACACGTTGATGAACACTTCGTCGATCGAGTGCGAGTAACTGAGCTCGTTCAGGAGGTTGCTGCTGAGCGTGCTCGTCCAGTTGATGATCTGCGTCGCGTTCGGCCTGTCCCAGTCGGTCCGCGCGAACGGGAACGTGCCGCGAAACGCGTCGATCGCCACCCAACTGTAGCCGGAGTAGCGGTACGTAAGTTGATGGTTGTCGTTGAGTCGGTAATCGAGGCGAATCGTGTCCTTCCGCTGATCCTGCGGGTTCTCGCTGTTCTGAATCAGGTTCGCGGTTCCCTGCCGGAAGCCGGGCGTCGGCAGCGGATACGTATTCAGAATCGCCCGGCCGTTCGGCGACAGCCGGTTCACGGGAATGACGTTGCCCAGGAACGGCTGACCGGTCAGCGGGTCGATGATCGTGCGGGCCCCACTGAAGAACCCGTTGTTGGGGTTCAAGAGCTCGCTGAAGTCGCCCCCGCGCATCGCTTGGGTCGGGACGATCGCGGTGTTGGTCTGGACGGCGAAGAAGTTGACCCACTCCTGCGCGCCGAAGAAGAACAGCTTGTCCTTGAACATGTTTCCAGGGACCGGGCCGCCCGCCGCGTAGCCGTACTGCTTGTAGTCGAACGGCGCCGGGCCGGAGTTCTCCGCCGCGTTGGTGCTGCGGTTGCGAGACCAGGTGTTGGCCTGGAGCGAATCATCGCGATAGAAGTACGACGCGCTGCCGGTGTAGCGGTTGCTGCCGCTCTTGGTCACGAACCGGATCTGTCCGCCGCTCGCCCTGCCGAACTCCGGCATGTAGTTGGCCGTCAGCACCTGGACTTCCTGCACGGCATCGACGTTCTGGATGCCGATGATGGTGCCAGTCGACCGGGTCCGGACGCCGATCGCGCCGTCGATGTAAATCGTGTTCTCGTCGGCCCGGCTCCCGTTGATGTTGAACCCGCCGTTCCCGAGGTCCGCGAAGCCGCGGCTGTTGAAGGCGCCCCCGCTGACACCGGCTTTCAGGCCGACGACGCCGATCGGGTTGCGGCCGGAGAACGACAGCAGCTCGATGTCCTTCGCTTCGACGGTCTTTCGGATGGTGACGTCGGTCTGCAGCGGCGTCGCCTCGGCCGTCACGGTAATCGCTTCGCTGATCGCCCCGGTCTCGAGCGTGATGTCGACGGTGATGCCGGCGCCTGCGTCCAGCCTCACACCGGTCTGAATCCCTTTCTTGAACCCCTCGAGCTCGACCTCGACGTCGTACGCGCCGGGTGCGAGCGCCGGGAACACGTAGTAACCGGTTGCGTCGCTGACCGCGCTGCGCTTGAGACGGGTCTCGACGTTGACAGCCGTAACCGTCGCGCCTGGGACGACGGCGCCCGACTGGTCCTTGACGAAGCCCGCGATCCTGCCGCGGTCGAGCTGCGCCGCCGCCGGTGCCGCGGCAACGAGCAGGAAACACGTGATGCCAGCAATCCACCCGCGCATGTTCCACCTCCCAGGACGCGCGCCCGGCACTCCGGGCGGGCCTCCGGTTCCACGCGGATGCTAGTCCGTTCTCGAAGGCTACGCAACCACGGATTGCGCGGAGTCGACGAGCCACGGATTGCACGGATTACACGGCACGGGCGTCCCGCACTAGAATTGAGCCGGCATGCAGATCATTCGAAACCGCAAGACCTGGGACGTGGTCATCGTCGGGTCTGGGGCGGGCGGCGGGATGGCTGCAAAGGTCCTGACCGAGGCGGGGGCCGAGGTGCTGATGCTCGAGGCGGGCGTCATGTGGGATACGGCCCGCGACTCGAAGATGTTCGCATGGCCGTACGATTCGCCGCGCCGAGGCATGGAAATTCCAGCGCGGCAGTTCGGCGAGTTCGACGCCGGCCTCGGCGGCTGGACGCTCGACGGGGAGCCGTACTCGAGCGCCCCAGGCAGCCAGTTCGACTGGTTCCGAACGCGGATGCTCGGCGGCCGCACCAATCACTGGGGGCGCATCTCCCTCCGGTTCGGGCCGCACGATTTCCGGCGGCAGAGCCTCGACGGCCTCGGCGACGACTGGCCGATCACCTATGAGGAGCTGAAGCCGTATTACGACGAAGTCGACAAGCTCGTCGGGATCTTTGGATCCGCCGAGAACCTGCCGAACGAGCCGGACGGCGTCTTCCAGCCGCCGCCCCGGCCGCGCTGCTACGAGCTGCTGGTCAAGCAGGCGGCGGATCGCCTGAAGATCACCTGCATCCCGAACCGGCTCTCGATCCTCACCCGGCCCCTGAATGGCCGGCCGGCGTGCCACTACTGCGGCCAGTGCGGGCGGGGCTGCGCCACGCACTCGAACTTCTCGTCGCCGTCGGTGCTGCTGCCGCCGGCGCTCAAGACTGGACGGCTGACGATCATCACCGACGCGATGGCGCGCGAGGTGACGACCGACGAGACGGGGCTCGCGACCGGCATCAGCTACATCGACAAGAAGACCGGCCGTGACAACCACGTGCAGGCCCGTATCGTCGTCCTGGCAGCGAGCGCGTGCGAGTCGGCGCGCATCCTGCTGAACTCGAAGTCCTCGAGGTTTCCGCAGGGGCTCGCGAACGGCAGCGGCACCGTCGGCAAGTACTTGACCGACACGACCGGCACGGGCGTCGTCGGCTTCATCCCGAAGCTGATGTCCGGCATCCCGCACAACGAGGACGGGGCGGGGGGCGCGCACCTGTACATGCCCTGGTGGCTCGACAACCGCAAGCTCGATTTCCCGCGCGGGTATCACATCGAGTTCGGCGGCGGCCGGCGGATGCCGAACTTCGGCTTCCTCGGGAACATCCATCAGTTCACCGGGATTGAAGGATCGGGGCGGCCGGCGAACGCCGCCGGCTACGGCACGCACCTCAAGGACGATTACCGGCGCTACTACGGCGCGACCCTCGGCTTCGCAGGCCGCGGGGAGATGATCCCGAACGCCGACACCTACTGCGAGATCGATCCGAACGTCGTCGATCGCTGGGGCATCCCTGTACTGCGGTTCCACTTCAAGTGGACCGACTACGAGTACAACCAGGTCAAGCACATGCAGGAGACCTTCCGCGGGATCATCGAGGAGCTGGGCGGGACGCCGCTCAGCCCGATGCCGCCGAAGGAGCGTGGATATGGCATCGAGGCGGGCGGGCGGATCATCCACGAGCTGGGCGTGACGCGCATGGGGAACGATCCTGGCTCGTCGGTGCTAAACAAGAACTGCCAGGCGCACGATGTGAAGAACCTGTTTGTCACCGACGGCGGACCGTTCGTCTCGCAGGCGGACAAGAATCCGACGTGGACCATTCTTGCGCTGTCGATGCGGACGTCGCAGTACATTGCAGAGCAGAGGAAGACGGGAACTATCTGAACTGAGCACCTGGGAACGCCGGGAACGGAGACGACGGAGATAACGGAGGTACAGCGGAGAAACGGAGTCAACGGGGACGAACGGAGAACTCAAGTCTTCAAACCAGGAAACTCCGTTCGTCTCCGCTGACCCCGTTTCTCCGTTGTATCTCCGCTGTCTCCGCAATCTCCGTTTGCCTGAGAGAGCGAGGACCACCACATGAACAAACTCCGTCGTCGTGAGATGTTGGGCTTGCTCGCCGCTGCACCTGTGGCGGCCGGGTTCGTCTGGACCGAGGCGGAGGCCGAGCAGGCGCATCACCAGGCGCAGGCCGCGCGGCAGACGGCGCAGAAAACCGGGACGGCGTTCAAGCCGAAGTTTTTCACCGCGCACGAGTACGCGGCCGTCGTCATCCTCGTCGATCTGATCATCCCGAAGGACGAGCGGTCGGGGAGCGCGACCGACGCGGGCGTCCCGGAGTTCATGGACTTCATCGTGGGGGATCAGCCGCAACGGCAGACCGCGATGCGCGGCGGCCTCGCGTGGCTCGACCGCGAGTGCGAGCGCCGCTTCGAGAAGCGCTTCGTCGCATGCACCGAACCCCAGCGCCGAGACGTGCTGGATGACATTTCTGGCCTTCAGCCTCCGGCTGTGACCCTGACTCAGGGCGTGGCGTTCTTCCGCATGTTCAGGGACCTGACGGCCAGCGGCTTCTGGACGAGCAAGATGGGGATCGCTGATCTCAAGTACATGGGCAACACGCTGGTCCTCGACTGGAAGGGGTGCCCGGACGAGCAATTGAAGAAACTTGGAATTGCCTGATTTCCGGATCGTGAATTGCCGGATTGTTGTCGATTGCCGATGGTCAATTGACGATTCAATCGACGATTGCCGATAATTCACGATTGGCCATCCGCAATCGACAATCAATCTTGGCAATCCCCAATCCTCAATCCGGCAATGCGGGTCGTGCCTTCCTCGCTTCGTTTCTTGTCCTGTTTCTCGAAGTCGCCCTGATCCGGTGGATGCCGGCCTACATCCGGCTCCTCGCGTTCTTCTCGAACTTCATTCTCCTCGCGAGCTTCCTCGGGATTGGCGTCGGCTGCCTGCTCGCCCCGGCACGGAGGAACCTCTTCCTCTGGTTCCCGCTCATCCAGGCGGCGGTCGTCGCTGCCGTGTACTTCTTGCGGCTCGAGGTCGCGGTCCCGACCTCGGGCAGCATTTACTTCTCGAGCGGGACGTCGGAAGAGGTCGTCGCGGTCGAAACGACGCTGCTGCTGCCGCTTCTCTTCGTCATCGTGGCCGCGCTGTTCGTCGCGCTGGCGCAGCGGATGGCCCGCGAGATGTCGGCGCTGCCGCCGCTCCGCGGCTACACGGTCAATCTGCTGGGGAGCCTCGCGGGGGTGGCCGCGTTCGGAATCTGCTCCTGGCTCGAGCTGCCGCCGACGGTGTGGTTCGGAGTGGCGTTTGCGGTGGCGGTTCCGCTGCTCGTGTGGCGCGACGCTACAACCGGAGTCAATCTCGCCCTGCTTGCGATCTCGCTCGCGCTCGTGCACATCCTCGCGCGTGAGGCCATCTGGTCGCCGTACTACAAGATCACCGTCCGCCAGGAAGGACCCGACACCGTCGTCGAGGTCAACAACATCTTTCACCAGTCGATGGCGCCGGTCGCGCACAAGGAGTATTTCTACGAGTGGCCGTACACGGTGTTCGGCGACACGTTCGAGGACGTGCTGATTCTCGGCGCGGGCTCGGGGACCGACGTCGCGGCGGCGCTGAAGCACGGCGCGAAGCGCGTGGACGCCGTCGAGATCGACCCCGTGATTCTCCGCCTCGGCCTCGAGCGCCATCCGGATCGGCCGTATGCCGACCCGCGGGTGACGAGGATCACCGACGACGCGCGCCATTTTCTGAGGACGACGGAGAAGAAGTACGACCTGGTGGTGTTCGCGCTCATCGACTCGCTGACGCTGCAGTCGAGCTTCGCGGGCGTGCGGCTCGAAAGCTACATGTTCACCGAGGAGTCCTTCCGTGCCGTGCGCGATCGCCTGAAGCCGGACGGCCTGCTCGTCATCTATAACTACTTCCGCGAGCCGTGGCTCGTGGATCGGCTCGCGAACACCGCGGCGGCGGCGTTCGGCGAGGACCCGCGCGTCCACGTGCACGAGGCGCGCGCGTACCTCGGCGTACTGATGGCGGGCCCACGG
This sequence comes from Vicinamibacterales bacterium, assembly GCA_050745085.1. Taxonomy (GTDB): domain Bacteria; phylum Acidobacteriota; class Vicinamibacteria; order Vicinamibacterales; family 2-12-FULL-66-21; genus DATAEE01. The sequence goes on along the minus strand of JBOGJB010000494.1, from coordinate 947 downwards.
CTGCGCACGCTCAGAACCGCGCCCCGCCCGCCGGACCGCGTGACGGCCTTCGGGCAGTCCCATGAGCCGAGTCCGGGGCGCGTGCACCAGCGGGATGCGGCCATCGAGCCGGCGAGCGACGACTGGCCGTTCCTGTACCTCCGCGACCGCCACGTGCCACGGCACTACCTCGTCGCGCTGGCGCTCATTCTGGTCGTCTCCGTCGCGGCGGTCGCACCCGCGCTTCGCGTTGCGGGCCGAATCCCAGGAGCCTCAGGAGCCTTTGGAACCCGTGAGCTGCAGATGTTTCTCCTCGGCGCGGGCTTCATGCTGCTCGAGACGAAGTCGATCATCCAGTTCGCGCTCTTGTGGGGATCGACCTGGGTCGTCGCGTCGCTGGCGATCGCGTCGGTGCTCGTAATGGCGCTCGCGGCGACCTTCATCGTCTCGACGCGGGAGATCCGCCGGCCGTGGCTGGTCGGCGGCGTCCTGCTGGCGCTCCTCGCCGCCAACTACGTCGTGCCGATCGGCCGCGTCGGCTTCGAGAGCCGCGCCGTGGAGTCGATCTTCTACGCGCTGCTCGTGTTCAGCCCGATCCTGTGCGCCGGGCTGCTGTTCGGGTCGGCGATCAGGACGTCGACCTCGCTCGCGCGCGACTACGGGATGAACCTCCTCGGCGCGATGGCGGGCGGGGTCGGGGAGTATCTGTCGCTCGTGACGGGCTTCCGCGTGCTGCTCGTCGTGATGGCCGGCTGCTACGTCGGTGCGCTGATCGCGCGACGGGACTAGCACCGGGGCGCGTTGGGCTCGACGCCGCGCGGGTCTGCCACGGCTCCGCGGGCCGGAACACGCGTCTCCGCTCGGTACTCTGCCGCACCGCGCCGGTCCGGGTATTTGGACCTCCCCACTTTCTGAACGGGCGGCACCGAGAACCGTCGGGACGCCGGACGCCCCTTTCCCGGCAGACC
>JBOGJB010000493.1:0-6070 GCA_050745085.1 Vicinamibacterales bacterium | reverse complement strand
GCGTCCACGTATGTATTCTACCGCGCCGCTACTTCGTCGAGATTCGGATCCCGCCGTTGGTGCCGTCGAGCGCAATCCGGGGGCCGCCGCCGTTCACACGACCCTCGAGCCGCCGCCGCGTCGCCTCCCCGGCGAGTTCGATGTTCAGGTTGTCAGCGTCGATACCGCCGTTGGTAATGCGCGCCGCGAGCGTCGCCTTCGCGTCGCGCGGCAGGCGCAGCGTGATGCCGCCGTTGGTGCACTCGAGATCGATCCCCGGCTCCTTGACGGCATCCACTTCCACGTCCACGCCGCCGTTGGTCGTGCTCGCGTCGATCGGGCCGGCGATCCTGCGCGCGGTGACGCCGCCGTTCGTCGTTTCTGCGGTCACGCGTCCGCGCGTGCCGGTGATCTCGATGCCGCCGTTGACGGTCTGGACGTCAATCTCGGCGCCCGGGGGCACCTTGACGAAATAGCGGACCTCGGTCCCGCCGCCGAGCCAGCTCGATGCCCGCGCGATCTTCGTCTGGAGCCTGACGCGCGCGCTCGACACCTCCTCGGTGATCTCGATCCGGTCGAGCATCCGCTTGGCCTCGTCCGGCGTCGATCCCTTGCCGAGGCGCTCGGCCCGCACGTCGACTGTCGCGCCGTCCCAGGCCTCGACGTCGATCCGCCCGTTGACGTTGTCGATCTCCAGACGGCCGCCGGCGGTCAGCGGGTAGCTCTTCGTCCACTCGGCGGTGGCCTGCTCCCTGGCCATCGCCAGCTCGCAGCCTGTCGCGAAGGGTGTGGCCAGGAGCGCCGCCGACATCAGGAACACCCGCGCTCGGTACATGGAAAACCTCTCTCCCGGAGATAATACGCCCGCGACCTGCCCATGGTTCGATCCTCTGAGAGCATGCACGCACTCGTGGCGGCTGACGGCCACCTCGACCTTCAGGACGTCGCGAGGCCGTCCTTCCCCCAGGAGTGCCTGATCCGTATTCGGATGGCGGGCATCTGCGGAACGGATCTCGCGATCCTGGCGGGGTACGCGGGTTTCAGCGGCGTGCCGGGACACGAGTTCGTCGGAGTCGTCGAGCGGGCGCCGGGCGAGGCAGAGACGTGGCTCGGCCGGCGGGTGGTCGGGGAGATCAATATTGGATGCGGCTTGTGCCGCTCCTGTCGCGAAGGGGTGCGCGAGCATTGCGAGCGCCGGAGGGTTGTGGGCATCCGCGACCGCGACGGTGCGTTCGCCGAGTATCTGTCGCTGCCCGCGGAGAATCTGCACGCCGTGCCGGACCACATGCCCGACGAGGTCGCAGTCTTCGCCGAGCCGCTCGCCGCCGCGTGCCGCATCGTCGAGCAGCTCCCACATGTGTGGCGTCCGGCTTCACCCGGACCGCCGGCGACAGACGCCGCCGTCCTCGGGGACGGCCGGCTCGGCCTCCTCGTCGCGCAGGTGCTCCTGTCGGCCGGCGCGCGGGTGACCGTTATCGGGCGGCACGCGGAGAAGCTCGCGATCGCGCGCGGGTTCGGCGTCGAGACGATGACGGCAGACGAGATGGGCGCCGCGAGGGGCCGGTTCGAGCTGGTGGTGGACGCCACGGGCCGGCCCGGGGGTCTGGCGTCGGCGCTGGCCCTGGTCCGGCCGCGCGGGACCGTCGTGCTCAAGTCCACGTTCCATGACGCCGTCCCGATCGCGACCTCCCCGATCGTGGTAGACGAGGTCACGATTGTCGGATCGCGCTGCGGGCCGTTTCCGAAGGCGATCGATCTCCTGTCGCGCGGCGCGGTCGATGTCCGGCCGCTCGTCAGCGCCGTGTATCCGCTGTCCGCCTGGCGCGACGCGTTCAGCGCCGCGCGGACGATGTTGAAGGTGTTGATCGAGCCCGCCAGTTTTCAGCTATAACGGACGTGCGGCCAGATGGAATCCACCGACGTCCGGGTACGAAACGCCGATGCAAAGGACCGAGCCTTCATCCTTGGGCTCGTGCCCGAACTCGTGGCCTTCGGTCCGCCCGCCTGGCGCAACGGCCGGGAGATGATTGCCACCGACACGCAGGTCATCGACGACGCGCTTGCGGGGCGGACCGAGGGGGCGACGGTTCTGATCGCGGAGGATGCGCAAGGCGCTCCGCTGGGATTCATTCACCTCTCGGGGGAGAGAGACTACTATCTTCAACAAACCTGCGGTCATGTCGGAGACATCGTGGTCTCGCCGGAGGCTCGGGGGCGGGGCGTCGGCCGTGCGTTGTTAGCGGCTGGTGAGCGGTGGGCGAGAGGCTGCGGCTATCGACTGTTGACGTTGAACGTTTTCGTGCAGAATCGGGGACCGCAGGCGCTGTATGAAGAAGGGGGATTCAGCGCGGAGGCGATAAAGTACGTCAAAATGCTGAGCTGATTCTATGCTTCCCTTCGTCCGCTTCATTCTTCTCGTCAGCTCCGGCGTTCTTGCCGGCGCGACGGTCTGTGTCTGGTTCCTCGAGCACTCGTTCGCCGGATCCGCGGCGTTCTTCACCGAGCTCAAGCAGCTGGAGATCCGGGCATTCACGGTTCCGTTGCCGGCCGTGGGCCTGATTGCAGTCGTCTTCGGGCTCGCTCACGCAGCTCTTGTTCGCCTCAACCGGTCGGCACTCGCACTGACGCTGGCGGGCGTGCTCTGCCTGGGGATTGGAGCGGTCATCACCGCGCGGGGCCACTTCCCGATGAACGACCGGATCGCGACGTGGTCTCCGTCATCGCCGCCGGCCGAGTGGATAGAGGTACGGGATCGCTGGCGGCAGGCTCACGACGTGCGCACCGCGGTCACCGTTCTCGGCTTCGGGCTGTTTCTTCTCGGCACGATGCGGCCCGAAAGGCAACCATAGGCGCGGCTGGAGGAGCGAGGCCCAGGCACAGTTCGAGGACCGGGCAGGAAGCACAGCCCGAGGCACGTTCGAGTAATAATGAAAGCGCGCCTGCCTGCCGGAGCCTCTCGTGCGCCTGACAGCCGCCGCCGTCATTCTCGCGTTCGCCCCCGTCCTGACTCTGGCGAACGACACGCGCTCCTTCACGCTCGCCGTCCTGCGCCGCGACAGCGTTCTCGTCCCGTTCGCCTCGTATCACGACGGCAGGTGGGCGGCCAGGTGGCCCGCGCCCGGGCGTGCCTTCATTGTCCCGATCACCATCGAGGACGTGCCGGAGGGCTGGTGGGGGAGGACACCGCCGACGCTGACCTGGACGTTATGGCCGATCGATGGCGCGCCACGGCCTGTGCGCGCGATCGCGCCCGTCCGCTACGCCGCGCAATGTCTACCGGGCTTTGGTTTCAAGACCGACTACACGACCGATCGTCCCATCCCGCCGCCGATCGAGCGCCCGTTTCCCAAAGATGGCCTGGCGGTGAGTGGCGCGGTGACGATCGATCGCGTCGAGGCGCTCGACCACGGGGCGCCCGAGTGGGACGATTTCGTACGGCGCATCGCGAAACCGTTCGCCGAGGTCGAGCGGCGCGCCGCCTCCAGCTACTCGAGCTGGCGTCATCCCGCGCCGCGTCGCGAGCGCGAGACAAAACCGGTGAAGATCGAAGCCCTCTACCGCACCAAAGTACCGGACGTCGGCGAGATCTACTATCTCGAGGCGTCGCGGGCATACGACGACCCGCGGCAGCAAGACGGCTGCGACGTCGTGACGTTCGCGGCCGGATGGGTGCGGCCGTGGAAGCCGGAAAGGGACGTTTTCGACCTCTCCGCGGTCGTCACTTACTGCGATCGCGCCGCGGCCGAGTTCGTTGTGCCGCTCGGTCTCGTCCGGCTCGCGAAGCGCCCGCCCGCGTGGATCCTGCAGGTCGCGGGCTGGGACTACGAGCGGTACGTCGTCATCGAGACCGGCCGGGATGAAAACCGGCTGCTCATCGACGCGTTCGGCGGGAACTGTCCGCGCCCGCGGCAGCGTTGAAGTGACCACGCCAACGGTCGGCGGGACCACCACGTCTAATGGGGGTATGGAACACCTGTTCAAGGACCTGCGCTTCGGCATCCGCAACCTGGGGCGCGCCCCCGGCTTCACCATCCCGGCGGTGCTGGCGCTCGCGCTCGGCGTCGGCGCGACGACGGCGATCTTCAGCGTCGTTGACGGCGTGGTTCTACGGCCGCTGCCGTACGATGATCCCGAGCGGCTCGTGATGCTCTGGGAGACGAACCGCGAGAAGAGCCTCGAGCACGAGCCGCTCTCGCCGGTCAACTTCATGGACTACCGCGCGCTGACGCAGGTGTTCAGCGACGCCGCGGCCTGGTGGCGTCCCGACGTCACGCTGCGCGACGAGCAGCAGGAGCCGCTGCGCGTGACGACCGTCGAGGTGAGCGGCAACTTCCAGTCGGTGATGGGCGTCCGCCCCGTGCTCGGCCCGGGCTTTCCCGCCGGCGGGCCCTTCTACTCGCGCGATCGAATCGTCCTCGTCAGCCACCGGCTGTGGCGGACGCGCTTCAACAGCGACCCGGACATCGTCGGTAAGCAGATCCGGATGAACGACAGCCAGTATGAAGTCGCCGGCGTGATGCCGCCCGGGTTTCACTTCCCCGGCGACACGGACCTCTGGTACCGCCTGGTCTGGGACCTCACGCAGCACAGTCGCGCGGCGCATTTCATGGAGGCGGTGGGGCGCGTGGCGCCGGGCCGGAGCGTCGCGGATGCGCAGCGCGAGCTGGATGCGCTGACGGCACGCCTCGGACGCGAGTTCGCCCGGACCAACGGCGGCTGGGGCGCGCGGGTCGTCGAGCTCCACCGCGAGGTGGTCGGGTTCTTCCGTCCGGCGCTGTTCGTGCTGCTCGGCGCGGTGGGGCTGCTGCTCGTGATCGCCTGCATCAACGTGGCGAGCCTGCTCCTGGCGCGGGGCGCGTCGCGCGCGCGGGAGGTGGCGGTGCGCGCGGCGATCGGTGCCACGCGGAGGCGGCTCGTGCAGCAGTTCCTGACCGAGAGCCTCCTCGTCGCGGGTGTCTCGGCCCTGCTGGGCGTCGCCCTCGCGGCTGGGGGAATTCGCGCGCTCGCCGCGCTGACGCCGATCGACGTCCCGCGGCTCCAGTCGGTCACGATCGACCTCCGCGTGCTGCTCTTCGCCGTCGGTCTGACCTTCCTCACCGCCGTCGTCTTCGGGCTGCTGCCGGCACTCTTTGCCTCGCGGGCCGACATGCAGCAGACCCTGAAGGAGGGCGGCCGCTCGCTCGGTGCCGGCCGCGCGGCGGGACACATGCACCGCGTCCTTGTGGTCGCAGAAGTCGGGCTCGCGGTGATGCTGCTCGTCGGCGCGGCGCTGCTCGTCCAGGGCGTGCGCCGGCTCACCGCCGAGGATCCGGGCTTCCGGCCGCAGGGGGTCATCACGATGAACCTCCAGCTGAGCGGCGCCGCGTACGCGAAGTGGCCGGAGACCGCGCGCTTCCACGCGCTCGTCGTCGAGTCGTTGAAAGAGCAGCCGGGCGTGACCGCAGTCGGATCGTCGAACTTCCTGCCGCTCGCGCCGGGCTGGCGCGTGCCGTTCCTGGTCCGCGGCACCGAGCGGCCGCGGCCCGGAGAGGAGCCGACCGCGCAGTATCACTCGGTGTCGGAAGGCTACTTCGCGTCGCTCGGCGCGCCGATCCTGCGCGGGCGCGACTTTACGGCGCACGACACCGCCGAGTCGCGCGGCGTGGTCATCCTCAACGAGACGCTGGCGAGCCAGTACTTCGGCGGTCAGGACCCGGTCGGCCAGACGGTCCTGTCGCTCGCGACCAACATCGGGCCGCTCGGGCGATCGCTGATGACGACGCGCGAGCACGAGGTCATCGGCGTCGTCCGGGACGTGAAGAACACCGCGCTCCAGACCGCAACGGAGCCCGCGCTGTACCACACGCAGCGCCAGTTTCCCTTCCGCTCGATGTTCGTCGCCGTGCGCGGCGCGGATCCCGGGCAGCTCGTCGCGGCGCTCAAGGAGACGCTGCGCCGCGCCGATCCTGGCTTGCCGATGACGGATGTCCGGACGCTGGAGGAGGTGCTGGGGACGTCGGTGGATCAGCCGCGGTTCCTGATGTTCCTCATGAGCGCGTTTGCCCTGTTCGCGCTCGGCCTCGCGGCGCTCGGCATCTACGGCGTGCTGTCG
>JBOGJB010000492.1:0-2742 GCA_050745085.1 Vicinamibacterales bacterium | reverse complement strand
GAGGAACCCGGTGTAGGACGTCGCGAGGATCGACGCGACGAGCGCCGGCATCACGAGCCACGCGAGCAGGCCGTCCGCGTGCATCCATCCGGCCAGCAGCCACAGCGCCGTGATCGCGCCGTGCGCGGTCAGGAAGTACGCGCCCCAGACCATCCACGATCGCCAGTTCGGCCGGATGAGAATGTAGTAGAAGCGCTCGGGACGCTCGAGGTCCGCGACGAGGACGATCGCGGTGAGCGTCGCGAACACCAGCGCGATCGCCGGCCCCACGATTGTGGTCAACGTGTCGCGCCAGCCGAGCCACCAAAGCAGGGCCGACAGAAACAGCGCGCCGGTCGCGATCCCCTTGGTCAGGAGATACAGCGCCATGTCGAGCCCCCATGGCTTCTCGTGGGGGACGTCGTAGTCGACGCGGGGAAGCCCCGGCGCGTCGGGGCGTTCGGCCGGGGCGCCCAGCGGGCGCAGATGGACCTGCCCTTCCTTGTATATCAGAGGGCGCGCGGACATCTCGGGCCGGATGACGCTTTCCTCGGCCCCCAGATACAGGACTTTCGGGCCGGTCCCTTTCTCCGGCTTGCGGACCATGAACGCCTCGCGCTGATAGATCCGCGAGACCTCGCTCGTCGGATCATCGAGGTCGCCGAAGATCCGGCACTCGGTCGGGCACACGCTGACGCACGCGGGCAGCAGCCGGTTTTCGACGCGGTTCGCGCAGAAGTTGCACTTCTCCGCGGTGCGCGTGTTCGGGTCGATGAAGAGCTGATCGTATGGGCAGGCTTCCATGCACGCGCGGCAGCCGATGCAGGAGTCACCGTGCAGATCGACGATGCCGTCGAGGCGCTTGACGAGCGCGTTGGTCGGGCAGATGCGCACGCACGGCGCGTCGGTGCACTGGTTGCACAGCACCGGAAAGAAAAACCGCCGTGTGTCGGGAAAGACCCCCTTCTCGACCGTCTTGACCCAGCAGCGGTTCACACCGATCGGAATGTCGTGCTCCGCCTTGCACGCGATCGTACAGGCGTGGCAGCCAATGCATTTGCGCAGATCGATCGCGAAGCCGTAAGTTGGCATGCTGCGGCGCGCCAGTCTGAAGACCGGCGCTCTCCTATCCTATCCGAGAGCCCGCCACGCGGTGAGGACCGCCGCGCGGCGCTCGGCCGGCACCAGCGGGAAGGTGTCGAGCACGTGCGACAGCTCATCCTCGCTGAGACTGTACACCGCCGCGGCCCGCGCCTGAACTCGCGCCGCCGCCTCGGCGTTCCTCGGATCTGCCGCGAGACGGGACGAGAGTTTCCGCAGCTCCGCGTACGGGATCGATCCTCGCTCGGGCCGCGGCACGGGCACGCGCTCGATGATGGCGGCCGACAGGTGCGTGCCGATCCGCTGGCGGACGAGGAAGTTCGTGACGTAGCTGTTGAGCAGCGCGCACAGCACCTGCTGGTCGGCCGTTCCCATCGCCTCCTTCAGGCAGAACACGGTATGCGTCGTCACGCAGCCCGAGGGGACGATCGCGGCGATGAGCGAGAGGCGGTTGCCGGCCGACGCGACGTCGCGGTAGGCGAGCCGCGGCCGCGTGAACGGATCGCCGCCGAGCCTCGCGCGCGCCTCCGGCTCCGTCAGGCTGAAGCGCGACGCGCGCAGGTCCACGACGAACGGCGCGAGCTGTTTCCCCTCGACGATCGGCAGCCATCCGCCGGCCTGCCCCGAGCCCTGTCGAGGGGGTGGCCGGAAGGCCTCGCGATCGTCGGTGGCGTTCAGCTCCCGCCCGAACCGTACACCCCAGCCAGCCGGTGATCCGAGCGGGGGCGCGGCGGCGGTCTTCTCCGCGATCCGCAGATCGACCGGCGTGCGCAGCTCCGGGATAGCCAGGTGATCGCCGGTCAAGCGCGCGAGGAGCGCCGGCGTGAGCGTCACGGGGAACGCGTCGCGCGGCGCCGCGCCGTCCGGGATCCGATCCAGCGCGCGCGGATCGCGCTCGCCGAAGCGGCACGCGATCGCGTCCGTTGGTCCGCCACGGGTCGCCGTCACAAGGAGAAAGCGCAGGCTGCGGTGGATCGGAAAGATCGCGTCGCGGTTCTCGAAGCCGGCGATCGAGTCGATGGCGCAGCGTTCAAGAAGGTGCCGGCGCAGCGCCGCCGAGCCGTGGTCGAGGGCGACGCCAGACGGCAGGACGAGGCCAAGGCGTCCGCCGGCCGCCAGCAGGGTCAGAGCCCGCTCGAGAAAGAGCTGATAGAGATTCGCGTGCCCTCGCCCCTGCAGCCGGTACACGCCCCCGCCGCGTGCGAACCGAACGAGCGGCGCCGCGTCCCGATGATCGCCGCGCAGCATCTCCCAGGGCGGGTTGCCGACAATCGCGTCGAAGCCGCCGGACACGAGCGGCGCGCCGGCGGTGTCGAAGAAGACCTCGGGGAACTCGAGCGTCCAGTGGAAGAAACGGCGCTCGCGCGCCGTGGCGGCCGCCAGTCCAAGCCGCCGCGCCCTGCGATCGGCCGGGAGCGAGCCCGAGCCCGCATGCCCGTCGATCTCGGCGGCGAGCGCGCCGTACTCCCGACGGTCGGGCGCGTCGCCCGGATCGGGCCAGAACCACGCGGCACACCAGAGGTCCGCCACCTCGCGCCAGCGCGCCAGCGGCGCGCCGCGTCCTGCGAGCGCGGCGAGCGCGCGCTCCTTTCCGCGCACGGCATCGACGGTATCTCCCGGGTCCTCCGCGATCCTCACGCGACCGAGCGCGGTCTCCCCCAG
>JBOGJB010000491.1:0-1607 GCA_050745085.1 Vicinamibacterales bacterium | reverse complement strand
CCAGGTACCGCATGTCCTTATCCTAGCAGCCCGACTTGGCCGCCCGTCGGACCGTCGTCGCGCCGGAGCGCGTCCTACTGTCCGATCAGGGGGAGGTTTGTATGTACGTCATCGCGGGAGCCACGGGTCACGTCGGGTCGGTCGTCGGGAACGAACTGCTCGGCAAGAAGGAGAAGGTCAAGGTCCTCGTCCGCAGCCAGGACAAAGGCCGGGACTGGTTGAATCGAGGCGCGGAGCTGGCGGTCGGGTCCCTCGACGACCGGGCTTTTCTGACCACCGCCCTCCGAGGTGCCGACGGGTTCTTCGCCATGATGCCGCCGCCGCCGTTCACGACCGAGGATTTCTACGCCGCCCAGCGCAAGATGGCTGACACGATCGCGGGGGCCGTGAAGGACTCCGGCGTACCGCACGTGGTCATGCTCTCGTCGGTCGGCGCGGACCTGTCGTCCGGCAATGGTCCGATTCGCGGTCTCAACTATCTCGAGAACGCGTTGCGCGCGACGGGAACGACGCTGACGGCCATCCGCGCGGGATACTTCCAGGAGAACGTCGCCCACGTGCTCGGCGCAGCGCGCGGCGCCGGGATCTATCCGAACTTTACATCCTCGGCCGACACGGCCGTGCCGATGATCGCGACGAAGGACATCGGCGCGCTCGCCGCCCGGGCTTTGCTCGAGAAGCCTTCGAAGAGCGAAGTGATCGACCTGCGGGGTCCGGCATATTCCGCCACGCAAATCGCGGAGAAGCTCGGCGCGGCGCTGGGGAAGCCCGTCCAGGTGGTGACCGTCCCTCAGCCGGGCTGGATCGACGCGATGATCGGTGCCGGTTTTCCACGCCCGTTCGCGGAGGTCTACTCCGACATGTACGGAGGCCTGAACAGCGGGCGGATTCGGCCGACCGGCGATCGTCTTGTGGAAGGAAAGACGGCGATTGACGACGTCATCCGGACGCTCGTCCGGTAGAATCCTCACGTGCGACGACTCCCCGGTCTGCCCGGCAGCGCAGGCCTGAGGGCCTGCGCGACGCTGCTGTCGCTGCTCGTCCTCACCGTTCACGTCCGCGCGGACGATTGGCCGCAGTGGCGCGGGCCAGCCGGCACGGGCGTCTCCGCCGAGCGTGCGCTGCCGCTTCACTGGAGCGAGAAGGAAGGCATCGCCTGGCGGGCGCCGCTCGGCGGCGCGGGAGTATCCACGCCGATCGTCTGGGGAGACCGGGTGTTCGTGACGTCGCAGGCCGGCGCCGGCGCCCGTCGCGACGGCAACCATCCCACGCTCGTGCAGGGAGGCGGCGCACGCGACGCCGGAGAGCAGGCCCTCAAGCGCGCGGCCGCGGCCGGTGACAGCGATCGCGTCCGGTTTTTGATCGAAGCGTTTTCGCGCGCGGACGGTCGCCGCCTCTGGTCGTTCGAGCTGCCGGCCGAAGGGGCGCCGCCGGCCGTTCACGAGAAGCACAACCTCGCGAGTGCCAGCCCGGTGACCGACGGCGAGCGCGTGTATGCGGTGTTCGGGACGGGCCAGGTCGTCGCTGTCGACAACACCGGCCGGCGCGTCTGGCATCGCAACCTTGCCGCCGAGCACGGCCCGTTTCAGATCAACTGGGGCCACGGC
>JBOGJB010000490.1:0-3215 GCA_050745085.1 Vicinamibacterales bacterium | reverse complement strand
CGCCACGGTCTCCTTGTGCTCCTGTCCCGGCTCGCGCAGGTGCACGTGCATGTCGATCAGGCCGGGGCACACGACCCACCCGCGCGGCACCTCGACGACGCGCGCGCCGTTCGCGGGAAGCGAGGATTCGACGCGCGCGATGCGGCCGTCTTCGATCAGGACGTCGCGGGCGCCGTTAACACCGGACGCCGGATCGACGACCAGGCCTCCTTTAATGAGCAGCTTCATCGTTCGTTCCACCAGCCAACAGATACAGCACGGCCATGCGCACCGCGACGCCGTTGCCGACCTGGTCGAGAATCACCGAAAACGGCCCGTCGGCGACGTCGGACGCGATCTCCACGCCGCGGTTCATCGGCCCGGGATGCATGATGATGACGTCGGGCGCGGCGCGCCGCAGCCGCTCGGTCGTCATCCCGAACAGCGTGAAGTACTCGCGCGTCGACGGGAGGAAGTACCCTTGCATCCGCTCATGCTGAATGCGGAGCATCATGACGACGTCGGCGCCTTCCACCGCCTCATCTATCTTCGTCGTCGCTCGGGGACCGAACCGCTCGATGCCGGGCGGTATCAGCGTCGCAGGGCCGGACACCCACACCTCGGCGCCAAGCTTCTGGAGCAGGAGCAGGTTCGAGCGCAGCACGCGGCTGTGCAGCAGGTCGCCGATGATCGCGACCTTGAGCCCAGCGATCTTTCCCTTCCGCTCGCGGATCGTGAACGCGTCGAGGAGCGCCTGCGTCGGATGCTCGTGCATGCCGTCGCCGGCGTTGACGATGCGAGAGCGGCAGATGCGGGAGAGCAGGTGACAGGCGCCGGACGAGCCGTGACGCATCACGGTGATGTCGGGGGACATGGCCTCGAGGTTTCGCGCCGTGTCGGCGAGCGTTTCTCCCTTCGACAAGCTCGATCCCGCGGCGGCGACGCTCAGGGTGTCGGCGCTCAGGCGCTTCTCAGCGATCTCGAACGACGTCCGGGTGCGCGTGCTCGGCTCGAAGAACAGGTTGACGACCGTGCGGCCGCGGAGCGTCGGGACTTTCTTGATCGCGCGCATCCCCACTTCCTTCATCGCCTCGGCCGTGTCGAGGACCAGGCCAATTTCCTCGGCGGACAGGTCCGCGATGCCGAGCAGATGGCGTCCGCGCAGCGAAGCGGCGGCCTGGTGTGGCTGCGGGTCGGTGACATGCACCACGGATCGCACGGATTCCACGGAGTCTGCGGATCTCTTGGTCACGGCGGGTGCTCCTCGATCGACACCAGGTCGTGGCCGTCGATCTCCTCCAGCCGCACCTGGACGCTCTGCCGGAGCGACGTCGGCACGTTCTTGCCCACGTAATCCGCCTTGATCGGCAGCTCGCGGTGCCCGCGGTCCACGAGCACGACGAGCTGGATCGCGCGCGGGCGTCCGAAGTCGATGAGCGCGTCGAGCGCCGCCCGGATCGTCCGCCCCGTGTACAGCACGTCGTCCACAAGCAGGATGCGGCGGTCGTCAATCGAGAACGGGATGTCGGTGCTGCGGACGACCGGCTGCGGGCCGACCGGCTGCCGCATCAGGTCATCGCGGTAGAGCGTGATGTCGAGCGCGCCGGCGGGGACCGGCTCGCCGGCGATGTCGGACACGGTCCTGCCGATGCGTCGGGCCAGCGGCACGCCCCGCGTGCGAACCCCCACGAGCGCCAGCTCGCGCGCGTCGCGGTTGCGCTCGACGATCTCGTGCGCGATGCGCGTCAGCGCGCGGCCGACCTGCTCCTGATCCATGACGACGGACATCAGGAGCACTCCGCAGGCGGGTTGAATGATGAAACCGAATGTAGGACGCAGACGTTCACGGGCCACATCTTTGCGGTCTCTCTGGACCGCGGTTAAAGAGTGACTGTCAGTGTATCACGATCTCTTCAGCCAGCAGGCACCAGGCAATAGGCACTAGGCATTCAGAATAGGCCACATTCAGGCAGGGTGCTGTCCATTGGCAGAGTGCCTACTGCCTAGTGCCTAGTGCTTACCGATCGTGGGTCGCAATAAAGGTAATCGGGCGATCCGCCGTGAACGACCGCTCGAAGAGGTCCGTCCGCGCGAAGCCGTCCATGTCGCGCCCGACCGGCAGACCGAGGAAGTAGAGCACCGTCGGCGCGACGTCGACGATCGATCCCCGCTCCGGCAGCTTGCCCGTCGTCACGTGGGCGCCGTACGCGATGAGGAACCCGTCGGGGGCGCGGTCGTGCGTGCCGGTGATGTGCCCCTCGCGCATCGCGCGCGCCACGAGGCGCTTCCCCGGGCTGACCGGCTGCATGCCGAAGCCGGACACGACCAGCAGCAGATCCTCGGGCCCGAGCGCCTCGACGACCGATCCGATCTCGGCGTCGATGTAGCGATAGTAGCGGTCGAGCACCTCGCCGTATCGCTGCCGCTCCGCCTGGGTGACGTCGCCGAACGCGCGCGGCTGCGCGTAGCGCAGGTAGACGTGGCCGACGTCGTCGAGGCCGGCGTAGCGGACCGCCGTCAGCGTGAGAGGACCGCTCACCGCCGCCAGCTCCCGCGCGGCCCGCGCGTACACCGGATCCCACCGCGCCTCCGAGCCGTCTCCCCCGGCGACGTCTGCCCCCTCCAGGCCGGCGGGTACCACGTCCGGCCGCTCGGCCGCCTCCGCGAAGATCCCGCGCGTCACGGGCAGGATCTCAGGTGGGTAGGCGATGTCTTCGTCGTCGAGTCGGAGGAGCGGGCTCGAGATCAGATGAAAGCGGTCGCTCACGAGAAAGCCGCGCACCGGCCGCGCGGGGACCGTCACGGGCCACCGGACGATGCCGGTCCCGAGACCGAAGCCGCCGAGGATGTGCCAGATGGGGCGCGCGCGCCAGGCGGCGGACGTCGTCGGGTCGCTCGAGACCAGCTCGAGGCGCACGAGCAGATGCGAGAAGGTGTAGTCCGGCAGGAGATCGACCGGCGCGTCGGATGGCTGCACCCGATAGATCGCGCGCGAGCGGACGCCGCTCGACGGCGGGTACTTGCCAGTGGCGACGGCCGCCCAGACCGGCTCCGGCTGCGTCGGACGAATCGTCGCGAGGTCGATCGTCGCCCCGCGAGCGAGGAGGCGGTCGAAGTTCGGCAGGCGCCCTTCAGCCGCTCGAGGCCAGAGGTACTCGAGCGATGCGCCGTCGAGCAGCAGCAGGATGGCGCGTCCGGCAGGCGGCATGGACGCGGCGGCGGGCAGGTCGAGACGG
>JBOGJB010000489.1:0-4383 GCA_050745085.1 Vicinamibacterales bacterium | reverse complement strand
AGGCCGGCCCCACCAATCAGGGTGTCGAGTCGCTCCAGCGAGAGCGCGAGGTGAGCGCCGCGCCGGGTGCCTATGACCGCGTGGATCTCGTCGACGATGACCGTACGCGCCGTGCGCAGCATGTCGCGGCTGCGCTCGGCCGTGAGCAGCAGATACAGAGACTCCGGCGTCGTCACCAGAATGTGCGGCGGCGTGCGCAACATCGCGGCACGCTCGGCCTGGGTCGTATCCCCGGTCCGCACGGCGGCGGTGATGCGGGGCGCGGCCAGGCCGAGCTCAGCGGCGAGACGGCGGATCCCGCGGCGCGGTTCGGCGAGGTTCTTGACGATGTCCGCGCTCAGCGCCTTGAGCGGCGACACGTAGACGACCCGCACCTCGTCCGGCAGCGGCGCGCGGAGCCCTTCCTGAAACAGATCGTCGAGCGCCCCGAGAAACGCCGCAAGCGTCTTGCCCGAGCCGGTCGGCGCCGCGACGAGCGTATGGCGGCCTTCGCGGATCGCCCTCCAGCCCTGGGACTGGGCCGACGTCGGCTCGCCGAGCGTCTCTGCGAACCACCGCGCGATGATGGGATGGAAGTGCGAGAGAGGCATCAACCCATTTTATTTCCAGACGTGGACGGCGTGTCGATCTGCGATCGGCCCTTCGGGTAATCGGGTCAACGTCGATCGCCGATTGACGATGGGCGATCGCCAGATCGGCCGATCGTCGATGGACGCGATCTCCCCTCAGGGTTGCTCGCCCCGCTCCATCTTCTTCCAGCGCTCGATGTACTCGTAGACGTTCGCCGCGGTGACGACGTCCACGCCGGAGTCGAGGATCGGAGACGCCGGCATCCGGCCGGACTTGATCCCGGCGAGCAGCTTGACCGATTCGCTGCCCCATCCGAAATACTTTTGACCGATCAGCAGCTGCACCTTGCCGGCCTTGACGAGCTCGGGCGCCGGCGGAATGGTGTCGAAGGCGATCACTTTCGTCTTGGCTGGATCGACCGCGTCGAGCGCATTGCGCGTGAACACGGGCCAGCCCCCGACCGAGATCCACGCGCGGAGATCCGGATAGCGATTCGTGCCCGACGCGATGATCTCCGCGCAGCGAACGGTGTCCTCTTTGATGTCGTAGACCTCGACCACCTGGATCCCCGGGTGCGTCGCGAGCACCTCACGGACCCCCTCGAGGCGCCGCTGCAGGTTCACGGCGCCGAGACTGGTGATCAGCGCGACCTTGCCGCGGCCGTCGAGCATCTTGACCGCTTCCTCCGCCATGATGCGTCCCGCGGCTCGATCGTCCACGCCGTAGTACGCGATCCGTTTCGACTTCGGCGCGTCAGAATCCCAGGTCACGACCGGGATGCCCGCGTCCATCGCGCGGTTGATCGTCTCGTTCAGGAAGTCGCCGCCGAGGCTCGAGATCGCGATGCCGTCCACGCGCTGCGTGATGAACGACTCGAGGATCTCCTTCTGGCGAAGCTGATCGGCCGTTTCGGGACCGCGCCAAATGACCTCGACGTTCCCCAGCTCCGCGGCGGCGCGCTCGGCCCCGACCTTCGCGTAGTTGAACACCGGCAGGTCGAGCGACTTCGGGATCAGCGCGAACCGCAGCTTCGTCGCGGGCGGCGCCCCGGACGCCGGGGCGCTCCGATCTCCGCCGCACGCCGCGAGCGCGGCCGCAAGCGCCAGGCACGTTATCAGGGCCTTCATCACGCCTCCTTCAGCGTCCCCGCCGGACGAGGAGCTGATCCATGACCACAATCACGATGACTACGACGCCGACGATCAGCCTATCGTAGAACGTCGCGCCCGGGATCTGCGGCAGCGCGTTGCGCAGCACGCCGAAGATCAGCGTGCCGAGCACGGCACCCATCACCGATCCGCGCCCGCCCGAGAGGCTGGCGCCTCCGACGACGGCCGATGCGATGATATCCAGTTCATACCCCATCGCGAGGTCCGCCTTCCCCTGCCCCTGCACGACCGCGAGGACGACCCCCGCGATCGCCGACAAGAGCGCGGCGATGACGTAGACCGACGTCTTGACGAGGCCGACGGCAACGCCTGAGAACCGCGCGGCGGTCTCGTTGCCGCCGACCGCGTAGATCGCGCGTCCCCACTGGAACCGCACCATCAGAATCTGGAACAGGATCGCGAGGCCTATCATCGCGCCGGGCGCGAACCAGTCGAGCGGGACGCCGAACGGCCGCCATCCGGGCGGCAGCGCGCCCGACACGTCGAAGAACCGCGCCTGGGTGAAGATGAACGCCGCGCCACGTGCGATCCCCATCACGCCGAGCGTCGCGATGAAGGGCGGGAGCCCGACCAGCACGACGAGCGCGGAGGTGACCAGCCCCGCGGCCAGGCCCGCGGCGATCGCCGCCGCCACGCTCGCGCCGAGCGACCAGCCCCCCTCCACGAACGTCCCGCCGAGGACGACGCTTGCGAGCGCGATGAGCGCGCCGGGCGACAGGTCGACTCCGCCGGAGATGATCACCATCGCCGCACCAATCGCGGCAATCCCGTAGATCGACGAGTACTTAAGGATGAGCAGCGCGTTGGGGCCGTTCAGAAACGGATGCGACCTGTCCCCGTCCGGCGCCAGGTACCACGCGAAGAACGCCACCTCGAGCGTGAGGATGACGACCGTGCTCAATTCCCGCGTGCGCCACAGACTCTTCACGCCGCAGCTCCCGGCTCGGCGGTAGCCAGCCGCATGACCGACTCCTCGTCCGCGCGCTCTCCCGCCACCTCGCCCTGAATCCGCCCCTCGCGCATGACGACGACGCGGTGTGCCAGCTCCAGGACTTCGGGCAGGTCGCTCGACGCGATGAGGCAGGCCGTTCCCTCCGCCGCCTGGCGCCGGATGATCTCGTGGATCTCGAATTTCGCTCCTACGTCGACTCCCTTGGTCGGCTCGTCCATCAACAGCATGCGGGGCGCCATCGCCAGCCAGCGCGCGACGACGACCTTCTGCTGGTTGCCCCCGCTCAAGCTGTCCGGGAACGCCTCGCAGCCCGGCGTCTTGATGTTCCAGGCGCGGATCATCTCACGCGCGTCCGCCTGCTCGGCGCGCCGTCGCACGACGAGGCTCGCGCGCGCGGTCTCGCGCGGCAGGACGAGGTTGTGACGGAGATCGAGGTTGACGAACAGTCCCTGCTGCTGGCGATCCTCGGGCACCAGCGCAAGTCCCGCGCGGGCCGCGTCACGCGGCGCCGCGAAGCGGCACTCGCGCCCGTCGATCCGCACCGACCCCGCATGCGGAGCATGAAGGGCGAATAACGTCTCGAGCAGCTCGGACCGTCCCGAGCCGACGAGCCCGAACAGACACACGATTTCCCCCGGGCGAATCGACAGCGACACGTCCTCGAAGCAGGGACGCCGCGTCAGCCGGTCGATCGTGAAACGCGGCTCGTCCGAGGCGCGCGGGCCTGAGTCACCGCCGTCACCCGCAGCCACTCGCGGCGGCAGATCGCGGCCGACCATGGCCCGGACGATCGCGTCGGGGCGGGTCCCCGCGCGGTCGAACGTGCCGGCGTGACCTCCGTCGCGCAGGACGGTGATCCGGTCGCAGAGCGCGAATACCTCGGGCAGCCGGTGCGAGACGTAGATGAGCGTCGTCCCCTTGCTCTTCAGATCCGCGAGGACGCGAAACAGGTGGTCCACTTCGGCGTCGGTCAGCGACGTCGTCGGCTCGTCGAGAGCGAGGATCCGGCAGTCGAACGCGAGCGCTCGCGCGACCTGCACGAGCTGCCGGTAGGCCGCGGAGAGCGAGCCCGCCAGATCGTGGGGCGAGACCGGCACGTGCAGGCGATCCAGCAGCGACCGCGTCCGCTCGCCCATCTCGCGCTCGCGCAGCAGGCCCCGGCGGGTCAGCTCGCGCCCCGCGAAGATGTTCGCGCTCACGCTCAGGTCGGGAAACGCGAGCATCTCCTGGTGCACGATGCCGATCCCGTGCGCGAGCGCGTCGCGCGGCCGCGCGAGCGCGATCGGCCGGCCGTCCAGGCACAGCTCGCCGCTATCGGGCCGGAGCGATCCCGAGAGGATCTTGAGCAACGTCGACTTGCCGGCGCCGTTCTCCCCGACGAGCGCGTGCGCCTCGCCCACCGCGACGTCGAAGCTCACGCCGCCGAGCGCGCGCACGGCGCCGAACGACTTGCGCAGGTCACGGAAGGAGACCGCCGATGTCCTCATTTGTTCGCCCTGTCGTGTCGGACCGATAACGGAGGTCGCGGAGAGAGCGGAGATACAGCGGAGGAACGGAGAGAACGGGGACGACCGGAGGTATATCCAAGTACGAAGTACGAAGGACGAATGCTGAAAAGAACCAACTTCAGCCTTCGAACTTCAGACTTCGTACTTGCCATACCTCCGTTCGCCTCCGTTAACTCCGTTTCTC
>JBOGJB010000488.1:0-2776 GCA_050745085.1 Vicinamibacterales bacterium | reverse complement strand
CCATAGAGGAGGCGTATGAGGAAGTCCTGCTCGGGCCGGGTTGCACGGAGCAGGAGATCTTTGAGGAGGCTGGCCCTCCCGCGGCCGGAGCCGCCGCCGCGCACGGATGCGATCCGGTCGAACGTTCGATCGACGTCCTGGAGGGTGAGCGAAGGTTCGTCGGCCGGGGCCGTCGCCGCTGCGGCGCGGATCGCGGCGCCTCCGAGCCCGATGCGGCCCTGCCGCAGGCCGCCCGAGAGAAACGTGACGGCGATCTCGATCTCGTCAGGCGCCAGCCGTGTGAGGAGCGCAGCAATCTGCGCGGTCTTGTCCAGCCGGCCCGAGGCCGCCTGCACGGCGGTAGACGTTGTGACCAGATCGGCGAGATGCATGAAAGGGTGGTAGTACGACCCTTAAGGGGTCGTTCTACATGGTAGATTGAGCACTTCGGTAGACGATCACCATTGCCGGATTGACGATTGGCAATTGCCGGATTGATTGTCGATTGCCGATATTGCCGATTGACGATTCGATTGGCAATTGGCAGCGCGCACGCGAGCGTCGCGACGAACGCCAGGACGAGTGGGGCGCCCCAAAGGCCCCGGGCTCCAGCTATTTCTTGATCTTGTCGCCGATGTCTTCGATCGCTTCGCCGACCTTCCGGCGCGCTTTTCCGAATCCTTCCTGCACGTCGCCGCTGGCTTCGTCCGCGACCCCTTCATCCACCAGGTCCGGGTCGTCGGTGGCGCGGCCGATCGCAAGAGTCGGACCCCAGACGAGCTTGGCCGTATGAGCGGATACGTCACGGAAACGCGATACGATGAAACAATGCTGGGGGACGGAATGGCCCGTCGAGACTCCGACGTGGACGGCCTTTACCAGCTTCCGCTGGAAGAGTTCACCGCCGCCCGCTCCGCGCTGGCGAAGGAATCCGGACGCGAGGAGGGGCCGCGCATCCGCGCGCTCGCCAAGCCGACGCTCCCGGCGTGGGCCGTGAATCAGCTGTTCTGGACGGTCCGCGAGACATACGAAGCTCTCGTCTCTGCCGCCGAGCGGCTACGCAGCGCGCACCGCGCTGCCCTCGCGGGCAAGAAAGTGGATCTCCGCGACGCGGATGACGCGCACCGGCGCGCCCTGAACGCCGCGCTCAAAGAAGCGACCGCGATCCTCGAGCGCACCGGCCACCCGGCGTCGTCGTCCACCGTGGACGCGTTGTCAAAAACGCTCGCGGCGCTTCCGGCCGACGGCGTCCCACCGGGCCGGCTGACGCGCCCGCTCGCGCCGGCCGGGTTCGAGCTGTTCGCGGACGTCAAGCCGTCGGCGCGCGTCCTCCGCATGCCGGATCGACGAACCGCGGAGCGCGACCGGACGAAGCCTGCGGAGGCGAAGAAGAAGGACGAGCGGGAGCGGCAGCGTGCGTCGCTGGCGCGCGAGGCGCTGCGCGAGGCTGAAGCGAGCGTGCGGAAAGCCGAGAGTGTGGCGTCGCGTCAGGCGGAACGGGTGGCGCGCGCCGAGGCGGCGCTGGCGGAGGCGGAGCGCGACGAGCGCGAGGCGCGCCGAGTCGCCGAAAGGGCCGAGGCGAGTGTCGACGCCGCGCGCACCGCGCTCGACGAAGTGCGCCGCGGCGCCCAGCGCGCCGCGCGCGCGCTCACGGATGCCACGGTCGATCGAGACGCGGCAGATAGACGGCTGAGAGAGCTGGGGTGAGCCTCCGCTCAATACACATGCTCATCGAGCCACCCATCCCGCGTACAGCTCGGGCCGGCGATGCCGCAGGAACAGGCGGCGGGCGTGCGAGAGGGCGACGGACGCCAGATCGACATCCGCGTACAGAATGTGTTCCTGGCCGGCTGGCGCGCGCGCGATGATGCTGCCATCCGGCCCGCACACGAACGATTCGCCGGAGAAGGTCAGTCGCTCCTCGTGGCCGACGCGGTTGCAGAGCGCGACGAAGTAACCGTTCTGGAAGGCCGCGACCCGCATCTCTCCCTCGTACAGTCCCTCGGGCCACTCGCCGACGGCGCCTGCCTGCGGAACGACCACGAGATCGGCGCCCGCGAGCGCGAGCGCGCGCGTGTACTCCGGATAGTGGCGGTCGTAGCAGATCGCCACGCCGACCCGTCCGGCTCGCGTGTCGTACACCGGCGCGCCGGTGTCGCCCGGGGTGTAGTAGCCCTGCTCGTGGAAGCACGCGTACTCCGTGATGTGCACCATCCGCGTGCGACCGAGGAGCCGACCGTCGGCGTCAATCACCGGCGAACAGTCATACGTGTGACGGCCGTCTCGCTCGAACAGGTTCAACACGATCACGACGGCGTGTCTCCGGGCCGCTCCGGCAAAAGCCTCCACCGTCGGCCCCGGCACCGGCTCGGCCAGCCGCTCGACGTCTCCTTCCGCCGGCCGCTGCGGGTGGAACCGCTCGAACGCCAGCTCGGCGAAACAGGCGAGTGACGCTCCGGCGCGCGCCGCCTCCTCGACGGCACGCAGCCCTCGCGCGACGTTCGCCGTTTTGTCCGGGGTCGCGAGCTGTTGGACGAGTGCAATTCGCATCAGCGCATTCTACGTCTTGCTCCGCTTCAGGATTTCGGTAAGGATAGGTCGCGACCAGGGGGACGAAATGGCGAAGAAGCGGAGTGCGACACGTAAGAAGAAGGCGAGCAAGCGCAAGGCGGGACGCGCCTCCCGCAAGGGTGCGGCGCGCAAGACGAAGAAAGCCGCGCGCCGGGCCGGCGGGAAGAAGCGCGCGAAGAAGGCACGGCGGCGGACCAAGCGGGCGGCGCCTCGTCGCGCTCCGGCG
>JBOGJB010000487.1:0-17888 GCA_050745085.1 Vicinamibacterales bacterium | reverse complement strand
AAATAATCGCGACGTGGCGCACGTCGTAGAGATCGGTCCAGGTGAAGTCGCGTCCCGCGACGAGTGGGGTTGCCAACGTGTGAAACATGCCGGGCGAGACGATCTTGACCTGCCGGTTGGGCGGCGTTCGGCCATCGTCTACCTTGCCCTCAACAGCGAGGCCGGCGCTGCTTCGATCACTGCCCATCGGCAACCGCGTCGTGAACGCCGCCGATGCGACACCAGGAATGGCGGCGATCTTGTCCAGAACTTCGTGCTGCATGCGCGTGACGCGCTCCGGTTCGGCGACCATCGTCGACGAAATCGAGATGGTGAACGTCTGCACGCGCTGGGGCTCTGTAAAGCCGGGATCGACGCGACGAAGTGCCTGGAAACTGCGGATCATCAGACCCGCACTCACAAGCAGCACCAGCGCAAGCGCCACCTGCGCCGCCACGAGCGCCTGTTGAGACCGCTGGCGCTCGCGCGTCAGATTGGCGCCGCGGCCGCCGCCGCCGACCGCGTCCGCGAGCCGCGGTCGGGCGGACTTGAGGATCGGGAAGAGTCCGAACAGGAGCCCCGACATCAGAGAAATCGTCAGCGCGAAACCGAGGACCACAGGGTCGATCGAGATTTCGGCCAGCCTGGGCAGGTCCGGCGGCCCGATCGCCAACAGCACGCGCAGGCCGCCATAGGCGAGACCCACGCCCAGTGCGCCGCCCAACACGGCGAGCGTCAAGCTCTCGACCAGAAGCTGGCGCGCGACTCGCATCGAGCGCGCGCCCAAAGCCGCGCGAATCGCAAACTCCTGCTGACGTGCGGCCGCCCGTACCAGCAGCAGGTTCGCGACGTTGGCGCATGCCATGAGCTGCACGATAGCGATTGTTCCCATCAGAACCCGGAGCGTCCTGCCGACATCGCCGAGGACGTCCTGTTTAAGGGGCCGAAGAGACGGCGCCCACCGCGCTCGGACCGCTGGGTTCACTCCTGAGTTTTCAAACCAGACATGGAGTATGCGAGCGACCTCGGCATTGGCCTGCGCCAGCGTGACCCCCGGCTTCAGCCTGGCCACGCCGAGGAGCCGGAATGAAGGTATCGGTGCCCCGCGGTCGATTCGCAGCGGCAGAACGATCTCGAGTTCACCGCCGAAGCGGAAGTCGGCTGGCATCACGCCGATGATCTGGTGAGGACGGCCGTTGATAGTGAGCACTCGCTCAAGAACGGCGCGGTCTCCGCCGAACATTCGATGCCAGTAGCCGTTGGTGAGCATCACGGTGTCCTGTGCCCCGGGCGTATCGTCAGCCTTCGAAAACCAGCGCCCGATTTCGGGGCGCACGCCGAGCGTCGTCAGGACTCCCTGGCTCGCCGTCAACGTGCGCACCTCCTCGGGATCGCCGTGGCCCGTGATAGTCGCCGTTTCTCCGGGGCTCCAGACGCCTACGTCTTGAAAGGCCTGAGTGTTCTCTGTATAGGTCGTGTAGATCGCGTCGTTAAAGTAAGGTTGATCGATGCCGCCAATCGAGTGGACGATCCGGACAAGCGCGTCCGGATCAGGATAGAGCAGCGGGTTGATGAGCACACCGTTCACGACGCTGAAAATCGCCGTGGTGGCGCCGATGCCGAGCGCGAGCGTCACGACTGCCGCGGCGGCAAAGGCGGGTTGCTTCCGTGTCATGCGCGCCGTGTAGCGCATGTCCTGCCAGAGGTCGTCGAGCCGAAATCGGGTCGGGGCTCCTGGTGTGATGGGCGGCGGAACGTGCGCCCGGCGAAGCGATCGCATGTGGTCTGCCAGCGCGTCCCGATCGAGCAACTCCTCGATCGCCAGACGCCGTGCATCCGCGTCGCTCGTCCCGCCGGCCCGCAGTTCCTCGTAGCGCTGGTCGAGATGCTGCGACCACTCTTCGATGATCTCCGCCTCACGCGCAGGGTTCAGTGACAGGGAGGCGAGCCGCGCGCGCAGGTGCTCGGTCCAGTCAGGCATGGTCGACTCCCGTGATGAGACCCATCGCGTGGACGAAGGCTTTCCAGGTCTCGCGCTGGCGGGTAAGAACGCGGCGCCCCTCGGCGGTCAGACTGTAGAAGCGGCGCCGCCGCTCGCCGGGTTTCTCCACCCACTGCCCCTGCAGCCACCCGCGTTCTTCCAGCCGGTACAGGAGCGGATAGAGAGACGCGACATGGAACTTCAGCTGTCCGCCCGAGCGCGTCTCGATCAGCTTGCTGATCTCGTATCCGTGACGCGCGCGCGGTTCAACGATCGAGAGGATGATCAGCTCCGCTGACCCCTTCTTGAGTTCGCGGTCGAGCATGCGCGTGTCCATAGATGTCATAGCCACATATGCCAGGGACATGTCAATCGCCCGGCAAGCGCGATTTTTCGTCCACACTTGGGCGGGGCCGCGGCGGAGACGTGGTGCGGTCAGGCGACCTGTCGTAGGCCGTCAACTCGTCTAAGCCACCCGTCGACGTGGTTCCAACTGACGAAAGCTAGGCTCATCGCGTCTATAATGCTCGCTCGCCGCTCGTTTCAGGATCTGAAACATGGGAAGTGAAAACCTGCTTTCCCGCTGGAATGAATCGCCCGTACAGGTCTGCCGTCACCTGAATCGACTGGTGCCCCATCTTCCGCGGTCCTACTCATTCATCGACGTTTACGCGGGATGCGCGCGGTCTCAGCCGCCTTTTCGGCATTCCATAAATAGACTCTCAGTTCGACCGACCCAATCGTGATCGCATCGCCATCGGACAGGTCGATTGGCCCGTGAACGGCCGCACCTCGGACAACGCACCCATTCGTGCTGTCCAGATCCTCGAGCACGACGCGCCGGGTCGGGCTCTCTACAGTGAGTCGCGCGTGCCGCCGCGACACACTCGGCGAATCGAGCCACACGGCGCACGCAGGGTCCCGCCCGATGATGTTCTGTCCTTCCCCAAGGCGAAACGTCCGCTCGGTGCTGATCAGCCAGCAGGGCATTGCACGAGTGGGGGCTGCCGGCTCGGAAGAATTTCGGGCATCTCCGCAAAACGCGTATCCCACCCCGTGCACGGTCCGGACGTATCGCGGCCGCCTGGCATCGTCTGCCAGCGCTCGGCGGATCTCGCCAATCAACACATTGAGGCTCGCATCTACCACGAAGGTGTCAGGCCAGATTCGTCGGAGCAGCTCGGCCTTTTCAACCACCTTGGGTCTGCGCTCGATTAGGCTGCAGAGCAGATCGAAGGCTTTTGGCGACAGGTGGATCTCTGAACCGTCCCGAAGCAGCTGACGCGTCTCAGCGTCCACGGTGAATGGGCCGAATCGAACTCTCACGGTGAAACCTACGAATTCTTTTGAGATTCCTTAAGACTCAGAGTCCCTGTCTCTGCGATAGTGCCGGCGGCCCGATAGAAGAACGCAACCTATCAGGGCGATTCTACGTTGATACGGTGTGAGCCATGTCTCTGCCCCGGATGGACTACGCCGCTCAGGCGGCCAGACGGCCGGCCCGCGACATTATCGACGCTGTGGTCGAAAACATGCGGAAGAACCTCGAGCCGCTGAAGTACTCGACCCTCGCGCCCAGCCGCTACACGGTCTACCTTCACGCCAACGAGTACGCCCGCCTGGAGGGCATCATTCCCATCCTCCAGGAGCAGACGATGCGGGCATTGGGCGATGAGCTTCAGGCGTTGAACTGGCGGTCCTCGATGCGCCGGTGGGTCGAGCGCTGGCGCCGCGATTCCGATCCCGAGATTCGCAACGCGGCTCCCGACTGGCAAGTGGCGTTTCTCGCCGATCCGGACGGCGACATGAACGAAGGCGACCTTCTCATCGACTCCGAGCTCGTACTGCCAGCGAGCCCCGATCTCGGCGTCGGCGAGCGCACGCGCCGCATCACGACGGTTCACGCCGGCCAACGAACGACGACGCACGAGCAATCAGTGAACCGGACGCCGTCGGGCGCGACCGGGCCGGTCCTGGCCCGAATCGATTACGACGACGACGCCGGCCACCATTCGTATGACATCGTGAAGGATTCCATCACGATCGGCCGTGGTGGGATCGCCTACCCCGTCGACATTCGCATCGCATCGTCGCCCGACGTATCGCGCGAGCACGTTCGCCTCCGCAGGGATCCGAAGACCGGCCGCTTCTTTGTGATTGACCTGAGCTCGCTGGGCACCACCCTGAACGGCCGGCACGTGCCGAAGGGTTACGACGAGGTCGATGGTGCGAAGCGCGAAAACGGCGCTGAAACCATGTTGCCGGATTCCGCAAAGATCGGTCTGGCGGACACGGTCTTCCTGGAGTTCGGGACAAATGAGGGCCGACAGAGGTGAGCGGCCCTGTGCAAACGGTCAGCACGCTGAGGGCGGCCGGCGACACCAGTCCGGGACTGCAGCGCGAGGTGAACGAGGACCGGTTCCACGTCGATGTTTCGCGCGGCCTCTTCATGGTGATCGACGGCGTCGGCGGGCAGGCGGCGGGCGGCAGGGCGGCGGACACCGCGGTGAGCATGCTCCGAGCTCGCCTCGAGCGGGAAACGGGACCGATCGCCTCCCGCCTGCGTGAGGCGATTGCCGTCGCGAACAACGAAATCCATCGCCTTGCCGGCCTCCGCCCGGAGTGGAGCGGGATGTCCTGCGTCCTCACGGCGGTCGTGATCTGCGACGGCCGCGCGATCGTCGGCCACGTCGGGGACACGAGGCTCTACAAGCTCCGGTCTGGTCGCATCGAGAAGGTCACACTCGATCACTCGCCCGTCGGCGAGCGCGAAGACGCGCGCGAGCTGTCGGAGCTCGACGCGATGCAGCATCCGCGCCGCCATGAGGTGTACCGCGACGTCGGCTCCGAGCCGCACGAGCCCGGCGATCCCGATTTCATCGACGTACACGAAGTGCCGTTCGAGCCCGACGCCGCCCTTCTCCTCTGCAGCGACGGCCTGACGGATCTCGTCGACTCGTCGTCAATCAACGCGATCGTCGCGCGATCGGCAGGGCGGCCGCATCAGGTCGTGCAAGCGTTGATTGACGCGGCCAATGCTGCAGGCGGGAAGGACAACGTCACGGTTGTCTACGTCGAGGGAGGTCAGTTCGCGGCGCCACTCGGCGAAGAGCCGCCGTCGGCGACGGAAATCACCAGGCGTCTCGGACCTGCCGACCCGCCCGCGCCCAGCCGCCGCCGGGCCGTCCGGCTCGCGAACATCGCCCTCATCGCGGTCCTCCTCGCCCTGACGTTCGTTCCTTCGGATATGGTCGCGCCACCCGCCGCGGCACCGGACGCTGCCTCGCCGGTCGCCGAAGCAGGGCGCATCGTCGTGCGCGCGACGCAATCGATCGCTCAGGCGCTGCAGCGCGCGCCGGCGGGAACGACGATCGTGGTCGAACCCGGCGAGTACCGCGAGACGCTGCGGCTGAAGAGCTTTGTCCGCCTGGTCAGCAGCGTCCCGCACGGCGCCGTCATTCGCCTTCCCGGAGCCGCGTCGGCAGGAGCGGCAGCCGTGGTCGCTCGTGGCGTCACCGATGCCGCGGTCGACGGTTTTCGCATCGTCGGCGACGCGGCGACACCGCTGGGTACGGGCGTGCTTGCCGTGGAGTCCGAGTTGTCGATCTCGCACGTCGAGATCTCCGGCGCGGCGGACGCCGCGATCGAGGCCGCCAGGGGCTCGCGGGTGCGAGTCGTCGCCGCCGACGTCCGCGACAATCCGGGAGCGGCCGTGGCGGTCCGGTCCGGCGCGACCGCCGCAGTTTTCCACAGCGTGTTCGCGCGGAACGGTACGGCCGGCAGGGCTCAGAAGACGTTGAGTCTCGACCACGGGAGCATCGCGCATTTCGACGCCAACGTCTTCGTCGGCACCGGCGCGAACGTGTTCACGGGATCGAGCGAGGCTCGCGCCGCGTTTGCGCGAGGCAACTGGTTCGTCGATGCACGGACGTCGGGCACGCCGCGCCCGACGCCACGGGTGCGGTAGCCCTTATGCGGCTCGCAACGAGAATCTTGTCCTCGCTTGGGGTGAGCCTCGCCGAAGCCTTGGCGTAGGCGGGACCGAGCCGGGGTGTGGGGCGGAGCCCCACGTTAATGATGACGACCGTTTTCCATCGTGTCGGCCGCTACGAGATCCACGAGCAGATTGGGCGTGGGGGCATGGCGGTCGTGTTCCTCGCCACCGACACGCTGACGAACCGGCAGGTCGCGCTGAAACTCGTGTCGATCGAGGCCGACCGCGACGGCCAGCAGGTGCTCGAGGCGGAGCGCTGGGGAGCCAAGCTGCAGGAGGAGTTCTGTCGCGAGAGCCGATACGTGCCGGTCGTCTTCGAACATGGCACGCACGGCCCGTACTTCTTCATCGCGATGGAGCATCTGAGCGGCCGGAATCTGTCGGAGATCATCGGCGAGGGGCCGATGCCCGTCGCGCGCGCCGTGCGCGTGGCCATCCAATTGTGCGAGTTCCTTCAGGCCGCCGACGCGTTCGACCGGACGCTCGACGGGCGGCGGTTCAATCTGCTCCTGCACGGCGATCTCAAGCCGAGGAACATCCGCGTCCTCGAAGGCGATGAGATCAAGATCTTCGACTTCGGCATCGCCAAGGCGTTGTCGCTCAGCCGGAAAGTCACGCGCAACGATTTCGGCAGCATCGCGTATCTCTCGCCCGAGCGTCTCGAGTCTGGAGAGATCGACGCGCAAGCGGAGCTCTGGGCGGTCGGCGTCCTCCTCTACGAGATGATCAGCGGCGTCCAACCCTTCCGGGCCGCGGACACGCGGCGCCTGGAGCAGCGGATCCGCGCTCGCCAGCCTCCCGAACCCCTCGACGGCGGATGTCCTGCGGGCCTGCAGGCGATCGTCGCCAAGCTGCTCGCGGCACACGTGGCCAATCGCTACGCCAACGCTAACGCGATTCGCGACGATCTCCAGCGCTTCGCAGCGGGAGAACCGGTGCTGGCGCTGCGGGAGGGCTTGCCCGTACCGCTGCCTGACGAGCCCGCGACCCGGCGCACGCACCGCGCTCGCGCGAGCGCTATCCAAGCGAGCGGCATGACCGCGAGCGCTACTAATGACGACGCTATTAATGACGAGGAGGTCACGCGCCGAACAGTGCGCGAGCCGAAGGAGGCGAGCGCAACGGTTGCCGCCGTGCCCGCGGCGGTACCGGCGCCTGTCCCAGACCCGCGCCCGGCGGCGATTCACGCGAAACCGCGCGGCCGACTGCGGCGATTCGTTCGCCGGGCCCTGACAGTGCTCGCGATCGTCACTGTGCTGAACGAAATCCGGATCTATGTCGCGGCGGGCGCGCTGGCGGAGAACGTGCCTCAGGAGCTTGGCGGTGTCGTGCAGATGTGGAACCAGCATGGCGCCTTGAACGAAGGGAGTCTGAGCCTCGGCGTCAGGCCACTCGAACGAGCGTTGAGACGACAGTCGGTGCTGCTCTCGGACCGCACGTTCACGCGTTATCGAACCGGCGGCGCGACGGTGTACGAGCGTGAATGGCGGCTGACCCGCGACGCGCTTGGCTTCGCCGTTCGGGCCCGTCCGTCGGACTCCCAGCTCAAAGCGGCGTTGCGATACTGCGACGGCCATCTGCATCGTATTGAAGGAGAGGCGCGCGGGAAGGACAGGCACGCAACGGCCGCGCAGGAAGCAATCACCGCCGCGGTGACGGCCTTCCGCGAAGCAGCCGAGCTGCGGCCGAACTGGCCCGATCCGTTTCTCGGCCTGATGCGGACGTTCATCGCGATGGAAGACATCGAGCGGGGCGCCGACGCGCTGGCACAGGCACAGCGATACGGCTACCTCGCGGGCAATCGGGATTGGGCCCTCCTCGGCGAAGGCTACCTGACGCGGGCGGCCAAGCTCGCCGAAAGCGAAGAGCTGGAGGCATTGAATCGCGCCGCGGATGCCTACACCCAGGCCGTCGACCATCTCTCGAAAGCCGTCGGCTTCGGCAACGTCACCCGCAGACTTCGCGATGCCCGGCGTCGTCTCAGGGACGTCCAGGAGCGCATCGAGAATCTCTCGGCATTCATCGACCGCGAGATGACGGGATGAGCGTCACCTACACGACAGCCGCGGAACGCGATGCGTATCGGCAGCGGCAGGTGGCGCGATACGGTCTGCCGGAGCCCTTGCTGATGGCGACGTCGTGCGTCGCCGTGCTCGCCATCGCGCTGGCGTGCATCGGCCGTCTTCGCGCGCTTGACGAAGCGGAGCGCGGTCGACAGGTCGTCAATCTGAATGCGGCGCGCGATCCCGATTCGCTCGAGCCCGCGCTTGCGACCGTCTTCACGAACGTCCAGGACCGCCGCTTCGCGGCCGCTGAGTTGTTCCGGTTCATGAGCACCGATCCCAGCGAGCGGCGCACGCTGCCGAACGTTGGCGCCATTTCCCGCGCCACCGTGAGCACGAAAGCGATCCGCGACGCGAAGAACCTGCAGACGTTTACGGAACGGCTGCGCGGCAGAGACGGTGGCGTTGCGGCCGAGGAGCACATCGCGCTGTTCACGGCCTCGGAGATCTCGAAGCTGAAGCCGTCGTTGAGCGTGCGGACGCGCGATCAGTTCCGGAATCTCGCCTGGCTGTTCGGCGCGCTGTACGTCATCGCCTTTCATGCTGTCGCGTTCATAAGGCGGCGCCGTGGTGTTCCGAGCGATCGACTGTTGCTCGTGACGGTTCACCTGCTGACGGCGATCGGCTTTGCCGTACTCCTGAGCCGGCCGGATCCCTTGCGCGACAGCCTGCTGTTCGTGCGCTACGCGGAAACGATCGCGCTCGGACTGGCGGTGATGACGGCGCTGTCGCTCGTCGACGTTGCCGCGCTCGGATTCGTGTCGTTCAGCTATCTGCCGCTCGTCGCCGCGCTCTCGCTGTCGGTGCTCCTGATCCTTTTCGGAGCCGGACCCGGCAGCAGTTCAGCCAAGGTCAATCTCGGCCCGGTGCAGCCGATCGAGGGCATTCGTCTGCTGCTGGCGCTCTTCCTGGCCGGGTACTTCGGCCGGCGGTGGGAGCTGCTGCGAGAAGTTCGAGGCGAGGTCATTCGCGACGTGCGCCTGCCGCAGTGGCTCAACCTGCCGCGAGGAGAGTACGTCCTTCCCGTCCTCGTCGGCGTCGCGGCGGCGCTGGTGTTCTTCTTCTTCCAAAAGGACCTCGGTCCGGCGCTGTTCCTCTGCTGTGTCTTTCTGGCAGTGTATGCGGTCGCGCGCGGCCGCGTCGGCATGGCCCTGACGGGCCTGGCCCTCCTCGCATCCGGCTTCTATGTTGGCTATCGCCTGCAGGTGTCCTCTACGCTGACCGACCGGGTGCGCATGTGGCAGTCGCCCTGGAACAACGCGGTCCCCGGAGGCGACCAGATCGCGCACGCCGTGTGGGCAATGGCAACGGGCGGCGTGTTCGGGACCGGACTTGGCCTCGGTGATTCGCGCTATCTCCCGGCCGGCCACACCGACCTGATCCTGGCGACGGTAGGAGAAGAGCTCGGCGCGGCGGGACTCGTCGCGGTCGCGGTTCTGTTCGCCATCCTTGCCTGGCGCGGGTTCCGCATCGCCCGACGTGCAGCGAGCGACTATGGATTCTTTCTTGCCACGTCGCTGACGCTTTTTCTGATCCTTCCCGCGTTGATCATGGCGTCGGGTGTGCTGGGCGTGACGCCGCTCACAGGCGTCGTGACGCCGTTTCTGAGCTACGGCGGCTCCGCCATGCTCGCGAACTTCGCAGCTCTCGGCTTACTCGCCGCCATCCGTGCCGATCGCCGGCCCGCGAACGATTTCGAGCCGTTCCGCGTCCCGATGAGGAATCTCGGCGCCATTCTCGGCGTGTGTACGCTCGCGCTACTGGCCGTGGCCGTGCGCGTTCAGGTGGTGCGCGCCGACGACCTCGTCGTGAAACCGCATCTCGGCATCCACGCCGACGGCGGGCGCCGCTTCGAATACAACCCGAGGGTCCTGGACATCATCCGGGCGATGCCTCGGGGAACGATTTACGACCGACGAGGGCTGCCGCTGGCGACTGACGACCGACGAGCGCTCGCCGACGCCCGCCAGGCGTATGAGCGTTTCGGGATCTCCCTTGCCAGCGTCTGTCCCGATCTCGACGAGCGCTGCTATCCGCTCGGCGGCGAGGCGTTTCACGTCCTCGGCGATGCGCGGACCACGACCAACTGGAGCGCGGCGAACACCTCGTACGTCGAGCGCGATGCCGACGCACGGCTGCGCGGCTTCGACGATCACGCGTCCAACGTGAAGACGTTCGACCGCGCGGGCCGTCCGATGTACACGATCCATCGTGACTATCGTGAGGTCGTGCCCGTGCTGCGTCATCGGCACCGGCCTGGACACGCGGCCGTCGCCGCATTCAGAGATCGTCCGCGCGACGTGCGTCTCACGCTCGACGCCGACCTCCAGCGTCGCGTCGCTGCGATCGTCGCGGTCCATGCGCGCAAGGCGAAGGGCAAAGCGGCGGCCGTCGTGCTCGATCCGGACACGGGCGCGCTGCTCGCGAGCGTCAGCTACCCATGGCCCGCATTCTCCGTGGAAACACCGATCGACGAAGCGGACGTGTGGATGGATCGCGCGCGCTACGGCGCGTATCCGCCCGGTTCGACATTCAAGCTGGTGGTTGCCCTGGCGGCGCTGCGCGATGGTCTCGGTCGCGCAAGATATACGTGCGCACGCCTGCCCGACGGCCGAATCGGGACACGCATCAGCGGCTGGACGCGGCCGGTCCGCGATGACGTGCTGGATACCCGTCCGCATGGAACGATCGACATGCGCGATGGCCTCGTCAGCTCGTGCAACGCGTATTTCGCGCAGCTCGCGGTGACTCTCGGACCTGAGCCGCTCGCCACCCTGGCGAGTCAGTCGAAGATCTCGCTGACGCCGTACGGCGGTTCCGTTCAGCGGGTACGTGATGCTCTCCCGCAAATCGGGTACGGGCAGGCCCAAGTCGTCGCGTCTCCACTGCGGATGGCGGCGCTGGCAGGCGCGGTGGCGGCCGACGGCCTACTTCGAGCGCCGTACATCGAGCAGGATTCGAGCAGGATCTCGAAGGTCGAGTCTCTCGTGGACCCCGCCGCCGCGCGGCGGCTGGCGAGCTACATGCGCGATGTCGTCGTCAGTGGTACTGGACGCAGCCTGCGCAGCCATCAGCCGCCCATCGCGGGCAAGACCGGCACGGCTGAAGTGTCCGGCCGGGATTCGCATAGCTGGTTCGTCGGGTTCGCGCCGTACGGGCCGGCAAAGAAGAGGATCGCGTTTGCGATTGTCGTCGAGCACGCGGGATATGGCGCTGCCAGCGCCGCGCCCGCCGCCGGAGAGATGGTCACCGCCGCCGCTGCGGCCGGATTGATTCGGAAGTAAGCGACATGGATTTTCTGCGAAAGGCCAGAGACCTCGAAGCGAAGCTCGCCGGCACACTCGATCGCACGGTCGAAGGCCTCGTGCGATCGGGGGCGCGCGAGCCGCTCGAGATCGTTCACGCGATTGTCGAAGCGGCCCAGAAGGAAGTTCAATCGAGTGGCCGCGGCCGGCGGGTCTTTCCGTTCAACGCCGTCACAGTGACGATCCTCGCGCCGTCGCCCGAAGCCCGTGCCCGCTTCGAGGCGGTGTTCGCCGACGGCCCGCCGCTAGGCGACCGCATCGTCGCACACCTCGGATCGGCCGGGTGTCCCATCAACGATTCCGACCTCGACCTCACCGTCAACTACGACGTCCGCCCGCGGAAAGGCTGGCGGAGCCCGGAATTCCACATCGAGTTCGCCCGAGTGGCGAAGCCGGAGCGGCGGAATCCCGAGGCCGACTCGACACCGCCCCGCGTTGAGGTGACGGTGCTCAACGGTACCGCGGAGCGGCGCACGTATGCGCTGGCAGCATCGATGCGCATCGACATCGGCCGATGTGCCGAGGTGCGCGACAGCCGCCACCGGCTCATTCGAACCAACCACGTGGCATTCCTCGAGCGATCGGGCGACGTCAATCAGACCGTCTCCCGCCGGCATGCACACATTTCCTACGAGCCGCTCTCCAGGTCCTTTCGGCTGCACGATGATGGCAGCGAACATGGGACGGGCATCGTTCGACAGGGACGGAGCCTCGCGGTTCCGCGGGGCGTGCGCGGCGTCCGCCTCGAGCCCGCCGACGAGATCGTTCTCGGAGACGCGCGCGTGCGAGTCAGGTTCACGGCATGAACCTGCTCCTTCGCGATCATCCACGACCGTGACGACGGCGGAGCGGTCGTCCTGAATTGTTCACAATTGTTCACAGACCAGAAGGAGCCGGGGCGCTAACTCACGGAAGAGGATGGCGCGCCCTGCAGGACTCGAACCTGCGACCTCCTGGTTCGTAGCCAGACGCTCTATCCAACTGAGCTAAGGGCGCGCGCGGAGAGAGATGGCGGGCCCCAGACGAGGCCCGCGAAACCGCAATTATATCATCGGGTCAGCCCGTGACCGGCGTCGAAGAGGCCCGGCAGCCCGATCGGCAGCCGGCCCGCGATCGGCGCTTCTCCCGCCAGCGCCCGCACGGCCGACTCCTCCGCCAGGTCGTAGAAGTCGTACGTCAGGAGGACCGCCGGCAGCTCCGGCAGGAAGGTCGCGGTGTACGGATTGCCGAAGAGCACCGCCACGTACGGCTGGTGCGACCGTTCCGTCAGGCGCGCGAGGTCCTGCAGCAAACGCACGATCGGCGGCGCGAGATCCATGCGACCGCTGAACGACGCGGTCCGCACGAACACCGACGCGATGATCGCGTCGAAGCGCGGCGCCATCGAGCGGACGAGCTCGATCTCCGACGGCGTGGTCCGATCCGACAACTCGATCGCCGTCACGTTCGGCCAGCGCTCGCGCAGCGCCGGGATGAAGCTCCGGCTCGGCGCCGCGATCCGCCACCCCGACGGATAGTCGAGCACCGACAGAAACAGCACGGCGCCGTCCCGCGACGCCTTCAGGGGCACCACGCCGCGCTCGTCTTTGATGAGCGTGATGGATCGCTGGCTCACCTCGCGCGCCACAGCCTTGTTCGCGCGCGAGCCGACCGACGTCGCGATCGCATCGAGGCTGACCGTCTTCATCTTGTGCAAGCCGGCGAGCGCCTTCGCGCGCAGGATGCGCTCGACCGACGCGTTGACCTGCGCCATGGGGATCTCCCCCTTCTCGACCGCCGCCTTGATCCCCTGGAACGCCGCGAGATCGTCCGGCGAGTGCAGGACGACGTCGTTGCCCGCCTTAATGGCGCGGACGGCCGCGTCGCCTGGCGAGAACTGCGCGGTGACGCCCTGCATCCCCATCGAGTCGGTGTAGATCAGCCCGCGGAACCCGATCTCGTCGCGCAGCAGGCCCGACACGATGGGCCGGCTGAGCGTCGTCGGAATCCCCTTGGACGGATCCAGCGCCGGCATCTCGATGTGGGCGGTCATCACCGCCCCGGCGCCGGCCGCGACCCCGGCGCGGAACGGCACCAGCTCGATCGCGTCGAGCCGCTCGCGCGGGTGCCTGATGATCGGCAGGCCGAGGTGCGAGTCGACGTCCGTATCGCCGTGGCCCGGAAAATGTTTGAGCGTGGCCAGCGCGCCACCCGCCCGGAGCCCTTGCACGTACGCGGAGGCGAGCACGCCGATGCGCGCCGGGTCCTCCCCGAACGACCGCGTGTTGATCACGGGATTGCGCGGGTTGTTGTTGACGTCGACGACGGGCGCGAAGTTGACGTGGATGCCGAGCGCGCGCGCCTCGACCGCGGTCACGCGCCCCGCGTCGTACGCGAGCCGATCGTCCCCCGCCGCGCCGAACGCCATCGCGCGCGGAAACGCGGTCGCCCCCGCGATGCGGAACCCGACCCCCGCTTCGAAGTCCGCGGTGTTGAGGAGCGGCACCGGTGAAATCGTCTGCAGCCGGTTCAGGAGCGACGCCGCTTCGAGCGGCTGCCCGAGCGTGACGGTTCCATAGGTCGGATTGAGGAGGACCGACGGCGCCCGCTCCGAGCCGCCGAACACGTGAAACCCGCCGACGTGCGCCTCGTGCACGACCCGCGCGAGCTCGTCGTACGCGTCGCTGTCGCTCGGCACGAACGTGGACTCGAACGACGACACGACGAGCTGCCCGACCTTCTGGTCGAGCGTCATCTTCCTGAGCGTCGCCTGGACCCACTTCTCGCCAGCCTTGTCGACCGCCAGCGGGTCCGGCCCGTTCGCGGCGAGCCCGGCCGCCAGCACCGCGACGGCCGCCGCGAGAAAACAGCGCATCGGCGCATTATCGCACCCCGGAGGGGGCCCGCCTTGCAGTCGCGGCCGACCTGGCATATTGTTAAGCCTCTCTATAGATAGGGAGCCTTTATATATGTTCAGCGTCGAGCTGAAAAAAGGCAGCACCGAGATGCTCATCCTCTCGCTGCTCGAGGCGCGCGCCAGGCACGGGTACGAGATCGGGAAGCTCATCGAACAGCGGTCCGGCGGCAAGTTGAAGTTCGCCCTCCCCTCGCTCTACCCGAAGCTGCTCCATCTCGAGAACCGCGGCTGGATCAAAGGCCGGTGGGTCGAGAAGGCGGGCGAGCGCCAGCGCTGTTACTACCGGCTGACGGCGGAGGGGCGCCGGGTCCTGGCCGAGCAGCGGCGGACCTGGAAGGCCTACATCGCGGCGATCAACGAGGTGATGGGCACAGGCGATGCGTGACTGGGAAGCCTACGTACGCGGCCGACTGTCGTTGCCGGGCCTCACGCCGGCCCGCGAAGCCCGGATCGTCCGTGAGATCGCCGCGCAGCTCGAGGATTTTTACCGCGACGCGGTCGCCAGGGGCCTCTCGGACGCAGAGGCCGACGCGTTCGCCTGCCGCCAGGTCGCCGACTGGCGCCGGATGGCACAGGACCTCTGGCTCGTCGATCGCGCAAACGCCCGCGCCCGCCTCGAACGCGCCGCCATCGCGATCGAAGACGCCGCGCAGGGCAAGTGGAGAAGACTCACGATGGTTGCCAACCTGCTGCACGACATGCGCTTCGCCGTCCGCCAATTCGCCAAGAACCCGGGATTCACGGTCGTGGCGGTCCTGACGCTCGCGCTCGGCATCGGGGCCAACACCGCCATCTTCAGCGTCGTCAATGGCGTACTCCTTCGACCGCTTCCCTACCCTGATCCGGCCGCGCTCGTGCGCGTCCACGAGGTCGTGCCGCAGTGGGGACGCTTCTCGGTCGCGCCCGCGAGCTTCCTCGACTGGCGTCAGCAGAACACCACGTTCGAGCGCATCGCCGCGTTCAGCGCCAGCAGTGCCACGCTCGCGGAAGGCGAGACGCCCGAACGCCTGACGAATGCGGCCGTGTCCTGGGATCTCTTCGATCTGCTCCGGGTGAGACCCGTTCTCGGCCGGACCTTCGTGCAGGACGAAGACGCGGTGATGAAGAACCGCGTCGTCATCCTGAGCTACGGCATGTGGCAGCGCCGGTTCGGCGGCGATCCTCGGATTCTGGATCGGACGTTGGTGCTGAGCGGCACGCCATACAGGATCGTCGGAGTCATGCCGGCCGGCTTCGCGTTCCCGTCGGCCGAAGCCGAGTACTGGGTGCCGATCGGCCTCGACACGGCCAAACCGCCGCGCGGCGCGCACTTCCTTGGCGTCGTCGCGCGCCTGAGGAGCGGCACGTCCATCGAGCAGGCCAGCGCTGAAATGAGGACGATCGCGGAGCGGCTTGCCCTGCAGTATCCGCAGGCAAGCAAGGACGAGTCGGCAGAGGTCGTCGGGCTGCACCAGCAGGTTGTCGGCCGGATCAGGCCGGCGCTCCTCACGCTGCTCGCCGCGGTGGGCGTTGTCGTTCTGATTGCGTGCGGCAACGTGGCCAACCTCCTCCTGGTCCGCGCGTCGGTGCGCGCCAAGGAGATCGCCATCCGCACGGCGCTCGGCGCCAGTCGGCGCAGGCTGGTCGCCCAGATGGTCGCCGAGAGCGTGGTGCTCGCGCTGGCAGGCGGCACGGTCGGCTTGTTGCTGGCGTACGCCGCGATCGGGCCCATCCGGACGCTGAATGCCGCGAGCATTCCGCGCGTGGAAGACGTCGCGATCGATGCCACGGTTCTGGCGTTCACGCTCCTGTTCTGCGTCGTGACCGGGATCATCTTCGGGCTCGTACCGGCCTGGCAGGCCTCACGCATGAACGTCAGCGAGGTCATGAAGGAAGGCGGGCGAAGCTCCGCAGGCGGAGGCGGCCGATGGCTGCCGAACGCGCTCGTCATGGCGGAGGTGGCGCTCTCGCTCGTGTTGCTCGTGGGCGCGTCGCTTCTGCTGCGCAGCTTCAGCCGGCTGGTTCACGTGGATCCAGGGTTCCAGGCTGAGAAGGTTCTCGCGTTCCGCGTCTCCCTGCCGCGGACGTCTTACAAGGAAGACGCGCAGCTCACGGCCTTTTTCGATCAGCTGCTGGAACGATTGCGAGG
This sequence comes from Vicinamibacterales bacterium, assembly GCA_050745085.1. Taxonomy (GTDB): domain Bacteria; phylum Acidobacteriota; class Vicinamibacteria; order Vicinamibacterales; family 2-12-FULL-66-21; genus DATAEE01. Next base: position 1,542 of record JBOGJB010000487.1, on the reverse strand, counting down.
GCTGCCGCGCGTGACATCCGCCGGCATGATCCAATCCTTGCCGATTCGCGACAACTACTTTCTTTCGTTCAGCGTCCAGGGTCGGCCGACGCCACGCGGGAGCGACCCATCGGCGAACTACCGCGTGATAACGCCCGGCTACTTCGAGGCCCTTGGCATTCCGCTTCGCCACGGCCGGACGTTCACCGATCGCGATGCGCCCGGATCGCCCATGGTCGCGGTTGTCGACGAGGCATTCGCCCGTCGTCACTTCGCGGGCGAAAACCCAATCGGACGGAGCATCGACATCGGCAACGGCACCGATGGCTTCTACGAGATCGTCGGCGTCGTCGGCGACGTGCGCTACGGCGGACTCGATGCGAGCGCCGACCCGACGATGTACGTGCCGTTCAATCGCGACGCGTTCAGCACCATGTGGATCGTCGCGCGGACGGATGGCGAGCCTGGCGGGATCGCCGCGTCCTCGCGGGCGCTCGTGAGAGACCTCGATCGGACGCTGCCGGCCTATTCGATGAGCCCGCTGGCCGACATCGTCAGCGCGTCGCTCGCCGAGCGCCGCTTCTCGACGTCTCTTCTCGGCCTCTTCGCCTTGATCGCGCTCCTCCTCGCGGCCGTCGGCCTGTACGGCGTGATCTCGTACTCGGTGAGTCAGCGCACGCAGGAAATCGGCGTCCGACTGGCGATTGGCGCCCCCCGCGCCCACCTGCTCGGGATGGTCGTCGGTCAGGGAATGAAGCTCGTCGTAGCCGGCGTGGTGGTCGGCCTGGCGGGTGCGTTCACGCTCGCGCGGCTGGTGTCGGCGCTGCTGTTCGAGGTCAGCCCGTTCCATCCGCCGAGCTACGCCGGCACCGTGATGGCGCTACTCGCCGTCGCCGCGCTTGCCTGCTACGTCCCTGCACGGCGCGCCATGCGCGTGGATCCGATCGCGGCGCTGCGGTGCGGATGAACGGGCATCTCGGGGTGTCCGGTCAACCGTATAATCGTCCCTCATGGGAGCGCCGGAGCATCGCGCGACCGCGCCCGCGTCGGTCCGCTGCTACACGCTAACGATCAGCGACACGCGCACGGCCGAGACCGACACCAGCGGGCGGGCGATCGCGGAGCTCCTCACCGCCGCAGGCCACGTCCTCGTCGGGCACACTATCGTCCGCGACGAACCGGCAGCCGTCCGCCGCATGCTATACGAGCAGCTTGCCAACGGTGATGCCCGGGTGATCATCACGACGGGCGGAACCGGGATCACGTCGCGTGACAGCACGTACGAGGCCATCGCCGCGCTCTTCGACAAGCGGCTCGACGGCTTCGGCGAGCTGTTCCGGATGATCAGCTACGAGGAGATAGGGGCGGCGGCGATGCTCAGCCGCGCCTGCGCCGGCACGGCCCGCGGCCGCGCGATCTTCGCGCTGCCCGGGTCGGAAGCCGCCGTCAGGTTAGCGATGACAAAGCTGATCATCCCGGAACTTGGACATATTGTGAGAGAGCTCTCTCGCTAGGACAGCGCCTGCGGCCCGCGCGAGCCGCCGGGGTCCCCAACGCGGCAGC
>JBOGJB010000486.1:0-1515 GCA_050745085.1 Vicinamibacterales bacterium | reverse complement strand
CGTCCGGCCCTGCCACGAGTCCTTATCGCCGAACTGCGACGCCATCGCGGCGACGCAGCTCCATTTTTTCTCCGCCGCGTCGTCGATGGAGACGACGAGCGTCGGAGTGAAGGGTCTGGGGTCCTGGAAGTTGTCGGAGTAGTGAAGGAACACAGGGTTGCGAGCGGTCGGCGGCGTGTCAGGCACGAAAAACGGCGCCACCACGACGACCGCGGCGTCATCTGTCAGTACTCCTGTATAGCGATGGTCCGGATGGTAATCGTACGGCCGATGGCTCATCACGACGTCCGCCTGCCACCCGCGGATCAGCCGCGCCACGGTCTTGCGGTTCTCGAGCGACGGCGTCAGCTCGCCGTCATGAATGTCGAGCACCTCGGTCTCGATGCCGAGCAGGCGCGCGCATTCCGCCACCTCCGCCTTGCGCCGCCGCGCGAGCGGGCCGCCAGCCATCTCGAAGTGTCCGACGTCGCCGTTGGTCAGCGCGACGAACTTCACCTTGTGTCCGCGCCCCGCCCAGAGCGCCGCCACCCCGCCGGCCTTCAGCTCGGCGTCGTCGGGGTGCGCGCCGAACGCGATGACGCGCAGAGGCCGCGCGGGCGTGGGCTGGCCCGCCTCTGCTGATGCCTCGGCGGTGCTCGCCAGAGCGCTGGAGGCGCGACGACGGCCGTCGCGCGTGGCGGCCTGATCGCCGGCCACCACAAACAGCAGAAGCAACGCCGAACAGAGGCGCGTCATCGGCACTCCTTGTTGGTAGAGGCCCTAGTCCCGGGCCGCGAGTCGGTACACATGTGTGTCGGTTCGGATGAAGATTGACTTGCCCGACACGGCCATTGAGGCGAGCGTCGCGCCATCGAGCGTGCTGGTAGCCAGCTTGCGGAATTCCTTCCCGGGCGCGATGACGGTCGCGACTCCCTGCTCGGCCAGGAAATAGATCCGTCCGTCGGCGAACACCGGTGACGCCGAGTAGGCACCGCCGAGACGCTGCTGCCAGTACACGTGCCCGGTCTTGGCGTCGAGGCAGGAGGCAATGCCCGTATCGCTGACGATGTACAGCTCGTCGCCCACGAGCAGCGGCGAGGGCGTCAGCGGGACGGCCCGCCGCAGGGTCCACGCAACGTGCGTTCCGGTCACGTCCCCCGAGCCATCCGGGCGGACCGCGATCAGCGACGGCTGGTGGAACCCGGTGGCGATGTAGACCAGGCCGTGGCCATAGACCGGCCGCGGGACATTCGAGAAGCCATCTTCGTAACCAACCCGCCAGATTTCCTTACCCGATTCCGGATCGTACGCCGTGGTGCGATAGGCGCCCACGCTCACGACCTCGTCGCGCTCCCCGACGCGAATCACGAGCGGCGTGGAGTAGGCCTGGTCCGCGGGCCGTCGGCGGTCCCGTTTCCAGCGAACCTTGCCGGTCCGCTTGTCGAGCGCGACTACGAACGCCGCGTCGCTGCCGTCGCAGCTGAAGATCAGCAGATCGCCGTGCAGCACGGGCGACGCGCCGGCCCCGTGCTGCGA
>JBOGJB010000485.1:0-3956 GCA_050745085.1 Vicinamibacterales bacterium | reverse complement strand
GCGTCCAGCAGCACGGTCCGTCCGGGCCGGCCGATCCGCGCGGCGTCGATCGGCTCGAGCCGGGCGGGCCACACCGCCCGCTCGAGCCCCGCGACGATGGCCTCACGCGGCACGCCGAGGCCCGCGTGGTCGAGCGTCTCGAGCAGTCTGACCGCGACGACCGCGTTGTCGATCTGGTGGCGGCCGCCGAGCGCCAGCCGCACGTCCCGGTACGTATCGCGGGGTGTCTTGAGATCGATCGTCGCGCGGCCGGCATCCATGCGAGCGTGGAGATCGACGCCGTCGAAAGCGCCCACAAACGGCGCGCCGCGCTCGGCCGCCGCCGCCTCGATCACGGCGCGCGGCCCCGGCTTCCGCTCACCGACGACGACCGGCACCGCGGGCTTGATGATGCCCGCCTTTTCGCGTGCGATTCCCTCGAGCGTCGGGCCGAGCAGATCCGTATGGTCGAGATCGATCGACGTGATGGCGGCTGCCGCCGGCGTCACGATGTTCGTCGCGTCGAATCGTCCGCCGAGGCCGACCTCGAGCACCGCGACCTCGACGCGCGCGCGTTTGAACAGCTCGAACGCCACGGCGGTGGTCGCCTCGAAGAACGTCGGAGGGGCGGGCAGCGCTCCGCTCGTCACTATCTGTTCGGACGCCGCACGAATCGCTTCGGCCGCGTCGCGAAGCAGGGCAGGCGTCACTGGCCGGCCGTCGACCACGAACCGCTCTTCGAGGTTCGTCAAGTGCGGCGACGTGTACAGACCCGTCCGGCGGCCGCTTGCGCCGAGCGCGGCGGCGGCGATGGCGGCCACCGATCCCTTCCCGTTGGTGCCGCCCACGATGAGAGACGGGAACGCCTCCTGGGGATCGCCCAGCGCCGCCGAGAGTCGGCGGATGTTCTCGAGGCCGAGCTTGATGCCGAGCGTCTCGAGGCTGAAGAGGTACGCGATCGCGTCCACAGCCGCAGATTAACGCAGATGAACGCGAATCAGGGCTCGGTGACGGAAACGGTCCGCGGCGCTGGCACGGGGACGGGCGCGGCGAGGGCTGCGGCGCCGGCGAACCGCAGCGCCCGACCGATCGTCGCTTTGAGTTCGCGGCGGTCGACGATTGCGTCGATCATCCCCTTCTCGAGCAGGAACTCGCTGCGCTGGAACCCGTCCGGCAGCTTCTGGCGGATCGTCTGCTCGATTACGCGCGGCCCGGCGAATCCGATGAGCGCCTTCGGCTCCGCGACGTTCAGGTCGCCGAGCATCGCGAAGCTCGCCGTGACCCCGCCAGTCGTCGGATCGGTGAGCACCGAGACGTACGGCAGCTTCGCGCGATCCAGCAGCGCCAGCGCCGCGCCGATCTTCGCCATTTGCATCAGCGAGAGCGTGCCTTCCATCATCCGCGCGCCGCCTGAGCAGGAGACGATCACGATCGGGATGCGACGCTCGATCGCGCGCTCGATCCCGCGCGTGATTTTTTCGCCGACGACGACGCCCATGCTGCCGCCGATGAAGCCGTACTCCATCGCCGCCACGACGGTTTCCAGGCCTTCGATCCGGCCGGTCCCGACGATGATCGCGTCCTTCAGGCCGGTGGCGGCGAAGCCGGCCTCGATCCGCGCGCGGTACGGCTTCGTATCGGTGAAGCCGAGCGGGTCGGTCGAGACCAGCCCGGGATCGTGCTCCTCCCACACTTCCTCGTCGAACAGCGACCGCAGGCGCTCGGTGGCGGTCAGCCTGAAATGGTGCGCGCAATGCGGGCACACGCTCAGGCTGGCGGCCAGATCCTTGTTGTAGATGACCTTCGAGCACGTGGGACACTTGACCCAGAGCCCCTCCGGGACGCGGCTCGGCTTGTCGGCCTGCGCCTCGATCGGCTTGCGGATCTTCTTGAACCAGGCCATGAAAGCTCGATTCTAGTCGTTTCTGGTTTCGGGTTTCTAGTTGCCCGTTACTTGATTCGGGGCACGTAGTACCTCGTCCCGCGTCCCATGCCGCGGAGCTGCTTGACGAGGTCGTCGAGCGTCTCCTCGCCCCACGACAAGTCGAAGTGCGAGGTCTCGACGACGAGGAGCGGCGTCGACTGGTAGTGGAAGAAGAAATGGTTGAACGCCTCGTTCAACTCGCGAACGTACTCGTCGTCGAGCGCGGGCACCTCCGGGTTCGCGCGCGCGCGATCGCGCAGCCGGCGGCGCAGCACCTCGGTCGGAGCCTGAAGATAAATGACGAGGTCGGGCGCGATGACGTCGCCGGCGACAAGCCCGTACAGCCGTTGATAGATGAACAGCTCGTTGTCGTCGAGATTCAGGTGCGCGTAGATGCGATCCTTCTCGAAGAGGTAGTCGCTGATCGTCGTCTGCGCGAAGAGATCGCCCTGCCGGAGCTCGGTCTGCTGGCGGTGACGGTTGAGGAGCGAGAAGAGCTGCGCCTGAAAGGCCGCGCCCGCGCGCCCCGCATAGAAGTCCTGCAGGAACGGATTCTCGGCATCGTCGAGGACCACGTTCGCGTCGAGCCGCGCACCGAGTCGTTCGGCGAGCGACGATTTGCCAACGCCGATCGGCCCTTCGATGGCGATGTACCGGAAGTCCAAGCGGAAACTAAGGTAGCATGATCGACGTGAGGATCGATCGGCTCGAGCTGCGGCTGCTGCGGCTTCCGCTCGTGCACTTCTTCGAGACCAGCTTCGGCCGCGTACACGATCGCACCTTTATCCTCGTCACGGCACACGGCGGCGGCGTGGCCGGACAGGGTGAGTGCGTCGCCGAGGGAAACCCGTTCTACAGCAGCGAAACGACCGAGACCGCGTGGCACATCATCACGTGCTTCGTGGCGCCGCGCGTCCTCGGCGTGGACGTCGCGCACCCGCGCGAGATCTTCCCGGCGCTCCGCGGCATCCGCGGCCACAACATGGCGAAGGCGGCGGTCGAGATGGCGGCGTGGGATCTCTTCGCGCGGCAGCAGGGCGTGCCGCTGGCGCGCACGCTCGGCGGCACGCGGACCGCCATCGAGTCCGGCGTCTCGATCGGCATTCAGGACTCGTTCGACCAGCTCGCCGCGAAGATCGAGACGGAGCTGAGCGCGGGCTACCGTCGCATCAAGATCAAGGTGAAGCCCGGCTGGGACGTGGACGCCGTCGAGATGGTGCGGCGCCGCTTCGGATCCGTGCCGCTCATGGTGGACGCGAACGCCGCGTACACGCTCGACGACGCGGACCACCTGGCGCGCCTCGATCAATTCGACCTCATGATGATCGAGCAGCCGCTCGAGTACGACGACGTGGCGGATCACGCGAAGCTGCAACGGCGGATCCGGACGCCGATCTGCCTGGACGAGTCGATTCACACGGTGAAGCACGCCGAAGCGGCGATCGACGCCGGCGCGTGCCGCATCATCAACATCAAGCCGGGACGGGTCGGCGGGCACGCCGAGTCGATCCGGCTGCACGATCTGTGCGCCGCGCGCGGTGTCCCGGTCTGGCACGGCGGCATGCTCGAGTCCGGCGTCGGCCGCGCGCACAACATCCACCTGTCCGCGCTCGCCAACTTCACCCTCCCAGGGGACATCGCGGCGAGCAAACGCTACTACGCGCCGGACCTGATCGAGCCGCCGATCGAGGTCCGGCCGGACGGCACGATTCCGGTCCCGGACGGCCCGGGCATCGGCGTCACGATCGTGCAGGATCGGATCGATCGAGCCACCGAACGACGCGCCGTCATTCATGCCTATGACCCGCAGTAGTCGACGACTGACCTGGCTGGCGTTCGCGAGTCTGACGGCCGCCTGCGCGACGGCGCCGCCCGCGCGCCCTCCGGCGGTCCCTGTCGAGCAGAAACTCGCATGGATCGTGAGACTCGAGGATCGACGCACCCTGCGTGAGGAGGCGCCCGCGCCGATCGCGCCGCCGCCGGCGGCGAAGGCGACGAAGCGGGCGAAGGGCGCGCCGCCGCCGCCTCCGCCGGTGCCGGACTTGCGTCACCT
>JBOGJB010000484.1:0-5224 GCA_050745085.1 Vicinamibacterales bacterium | reverse complement strand
CGTGACTTGTGTCTTCAGCGACGGGTCGGCGACGATTTTCCGGAGCAGCGCCAGCTCCTTGTCCGCTTCGGCCAGCCGTCCCTTCCCTGCGAGCGCCATCGCGCGCGCGTATCGCCACGCGCCGCGCGTGAACGGCGTGTCGTGCGCCGGACCCTTGTCCGCGAGGATCTCGTCCCACTTCCCGAACTGGACCAGCGCCCAGTACGGAACGACGACGAACCCCTGGAGAATCGGCACCTGTCCGAGTGCCTCCTTCGGAATGACGCCGGCGACCTTCTTCGCCGACTCGATCGCCAGCTTGCTTTGTCCGGTCGCGGTCGCCCCCATCCAGATGAAGTGGACGTTGTGCGGGTAGTAGCCGAGCGGGTAGATCCCCTGCGCCTTGCACTGCGCGAGGTAGGCCTCGTCGGCCGAGGCCGCCATCTGGTTCGACTTGACGACGTCGGCGTGGCGGCCGACACGCATGTAGATGTGCGCGGGCATGTGGACCATGTGGCCGGCGCCGGGCATCGCCGGCAGCAGCCGGTCCGCTTCCGCTTCGGCGCGCTCCGGCGTATCGGTCGGCTCCCAGACGTGCACCCAGTAGTGCAGCGCCCCGGGGTGGTTCGGGTTTTTCGCGAGCACCTGCTCCAGCGCGCGCAGGATCTCGTGCGTCTCGGCGTACGGCGCGCCGTCGCGCGTCCAGTAATTCCACGGCCGCAGATCCATCAGCGACTCGGCGAAAATTGTCTGGGCATCGAGATCGTCGGGGTAGACCTGCGTCATCCTGCGCATCGCGTCCGCGAACGCGCGGTTCGCCTTCTGCCGGTCGTCCGCACTTCCGGTGTAGCGGGCGGCGACGGCGTCGATGTAGGCGTGCTCGCGCGGCGTCGCCTTCGACTTCAGCGCCACGGCCCGCTGCGCCAGCTCGTACGCCTTCTTCTCATCGTCAGGGTTCATCGGCGCATTGATGTTCGGGCCCAGGACGAGCGCGTGTCCCCAGTACGCCATCGCGGCCTCCGGGTCCAGCCGCGCCGCCTCCGCGAAGGCGCGCGCCGCTTCCGCGTGATTGAAGCCGTACGCGAGATTGACGCCCTGGTTGATGAAGCGCTGGGCCTGCTCCGACCTCGTCGTCACCGCGAAGGTGTGGGGCCCGAGATTCTGGAGCCGCGGCGCGATCGGCATGCCGGGCGCCGCGGGCTGGTCGTAGCCGGACGGCTTCTCGTAGTGCTGATGATTCGGCGGCGGTGGCGCCTGGGCCAGCGCCGGAATCGGGAGCAGCAGGGTCAGAGCGAACGCGAGCCGTTTCATGGTGCCTCCTGCCTTGGAGCCAGACCATGGATTCTACAGCCGTCCAGCGTTCGAAGGTCTGACGGAAGGTTGATGGTCGTCTGACGAAATCCTCAGCAGCTTTCGTATAATGCCGTGCGTGCTGCGCGTCACGCTGATTCACTGGAACGCCGAAGAGGGACGCAAACGCGCCGAGCGGCTGCGCAAGACCGGCTTCACGGTCGGCTTCGAGCCGACGACGCGGGTGTTGCTGAAGCGGATCGCCGAGCAGCCGCCCGACGCCTTCGTGATCGATCTGTCGCGCCTGGCATCGCACGGCCGCGAGGTCGCCACGTGGCTCCGCGAGCGCAAGGGCACGCGTCACGTGCCGCTCGTGTTCGTAGACGGCGAGAAAGAGAAGGTGGCCAAAGTCCGCGGCGCGCTGCCGGACGCGGTGTTCACGTCGTGGGCCCGCGTGGTCGGCGCCGTGAAGCGCGCGATCGCCCGGCCGCTCGCGAGGCCGATCGTGCCGAGCCAGCGCGCGGGCTACTCCGGCACTCCGCTTCCCCAGAAGCTCGGCATCAAGCCGGCGTCGACCGCCGGGCTCGTGGGCGCGCCCGACGATTTCCAGAAGACGCTGGGCGCCCTCCCGGCGGGTGCGAAGCTGGTCCGCGCGCCAAAAGATCCCGTCGATCTGATTGTGTGGTTCACCACAACTCGCCAGGGGCTCGCCGGCAATCTCGGCAGAATCGCGAAGCTGGCGGGTGCCGGCGGCCTGTGGATCGCGTGGCCGAAGAAGGCCTCGGGCGTCCCGAGCGATCTCACCGAGGACGTCCTGCGCGAGGTGATCCTTCCAACCGGGCTCGTCGATGTGAAAGTCTGCGCGATCGACCAGACCTGGTCCGGGCTGAAGTTCACTCGACGCAAAAGGTAGCGGCGAGCGCAGAGCCTTTCGGCATTGGGCATTCGGCATTCGGCATTGACGCTGGTCAGCCGTTGTTCCTACCCAACAGGGCTTCCACAGCCGCCTCGACCTGCGAGGTCGGCGCGACGTCCGCTCCCTGAATGATGCTGTAGAGCTGCAGCATCTGCCCCCGACGCTGCACCTGCGAGTCATCCAGTCCGTTGAGTGCGTCATAGAGCCGTTTCGACAGCGTGAACTGACGATTGAGATCCGCGGCCGATGTTTTCACGCGGGGATCCAGCTTGACCACCAGCGGACGCGTCTGAGCGGTTCCGTCGACCGAGAGCCGTACCGCGTACTTGCCGGGCGGCGCCCATGGACCCTGAGGCTGGCGCGCCGTGTTCAGGTAGGTTGCGGCGATCGGGTAGCTGAACTGCGACGTGCGCGGCGGCGGATAATGCACATCCCACACGAAGCGGTGGAACCCGCGCGCGGTGGAGAGCTTCAGCGGGGGACGGATCCAGTACCGCGGGAAGTTGACGCGCTCGGCCTTCGCATCGAAGAGCTGGTCGCCAGACGCGTACTTCCGCACGGCCGATCCGGCCGCGTCGAGGATCTCCAGCGTCACGTCGCGGGCGTCCGCCGGCAACCAGTAGTTGATGATGGCGCCGTCGGGCGGGTTCTGCCCGGCGGGCTCGTCGGGCGGCAGCGGCGTGTCGGTGTTCTTGTTCCACCGCACGCGCCATGCCTCTGCTGGTGTAAAGAGATGCGGCGCTCCGCTTCTGGCCCCTGATCCCTGGCCTCTGGCCTCCGCTGCGATCTCGCGCAGCGGCGAGATGTCATCCAGGATCCAGAACGACCGGCCATGCGTGCCGACGACGAGATCGTCATCTTTGATGACCAGATCGCGGATCGAGGTCGCGGGCAGGTTCAGCCGCAGCGACTGCCAGTTGTCTCCACCGTCCAACGAGACGTAGATCGTCTGCTCGGTCCCCGCGAAGAGCAGCCCGCGCTGTTTCGGGTCCTCCCGCACGGCGTTGACGATCCCGCCGTCTGGAATACCGTTCGTGATGTGCGTCCAGCTCTTGCCGGCGTCCCGCGTGCGATAGATGTGCGGCCTGAGGTCGTCGAGCCGGAACGTGTTGATCGCCGCGTACGCGGTCCGTGCGTCGAAGTGCGACGCGTCCATGAGCGAGACCTTCGCCCATGGCTTCAGCTCGGGAGGGGTCACGTCGCTCCAGGTCCTGCCGGCGTCCGCCGTCACGTGAATCAGCCCGTCGTCTGTTCCCGCCCAGATGCGATTGATGTCGAGCGGTGAGGGAGCGACCGTGTAGACGACGCCGCGCGGCGACGGCTTCGCCGCGTCGGTGCCGATGTACTTGCCGACGTTCGGCGGCACCTCCCACGTCTGGCGTGTCAGGTCCGGGCTGATCTGCGTCCAGCTCTTCCCGCCGGTCGTCGTTTTCCAGACGACGTTCGACGCGAAGTAGAGCGTCTTCGGATCGATCGGCGAGAACAGCACCGGCATCGTGCGGATGACCCGATACCCTCCGGGCAGCGTCGGGCTCGTCGATCCCGGCGGCCAGGGTCCGACGTTCTGCACCTGGCCGGTGCGCCGGTCGTATCGGGAGACCTTGCCGCCGTACACGATGTCGGGATCGAGCGGGTCGGCGGCGACGTAGCCGTATTCTTCGACGCCGACCGGGTGCCACTCGCGGAACGTCACCTGCCCGTCGTCGCCGTGGCTCGAGACACAGGCCGAGCCGCTCTCCTGCTGTCCGCCGCAGACGCGATAGGGGAAGGCGTTGTCGGTGCTGACGTGGTAGAACTGCGCGGTCGGCTGGTTGTACCAGGAGCTCCACGTCTCGCCGCCGTTCACCGTGATGACGGCCCCCTGGTCCGCGATCATGATGATGATGTCGGTGTTCTTCGGATTGATCCAGATCCGCTGGTAGTCGTCTCCGCCGGGCGCGCCGCGGAGATCGGTGAACGTCGCGCCGCCGTCGGTCGACTTCCACGACGCGATGTTTGCGACGTACAGTACGTCGCAGTTGCTGGGGTCCGGCTTGATCTCGTGGAAGTCTCCCTCGCGCCCCCACAGCCGGTTGTCGTCGTTGACGCGCCGCCAGTTCTCGCCGCTGTCGTCCGACCGGTAGACCCCGCCGAGCTTCTGTGGTGACGCGATGACGGCGTAGATGCGTGACGGCTGCGCGTCGCACATGCCCAGGCCGATGCGTCCGAGGCCGTCCGTTCCCGCCGGCAGTCCCCTGCCGATCTGCCGCCACGTCGTCCCGCCGTCGGTCGACTTGTGGAGTCCGCTGCCGGGGCCGGTGAAAACGCCGTTCTCCCACGGTGCCTGGCGCGACTCCCACAGCGCGGCGTAGACGATGTCGGGGTTCTTCGGGTCGAACGCGACCTCGGCGGCGCCGGTGTTCTCGTCCTTGTAGAGGACCTTCTCGAACGTGCGCCCGCCGTCGGTCGAGCGGAAGACGCCGCGCTCCGCGCTGGCGCCGTACGGGTGGCCGAGCGCCGCGACGAAGATCCGATCCGGATTGCGCGGGTCGACGATGATCTGCGGGATCTGCTGCGCGTCGCGGAGGCCGTAGTGCGTCCAGCTCCGGCCGCCGTCGTTGGATCGATAGATGCCGTCGCCGGTGGCGAGGTCCGGCCGCTGGTTCCCCTCACCGCTCCCCACATAGATGATGTCCGGGTTCGACGGGGCGATCGCGATCGCGCCGACCGATCCGCTCGGCTGGTCGTCGAAGATGGGCCGCCACGTGCGGCCGTAGTCGGTCGTCTTCCAGACGCCGCCGTTGTGGAAGCCGATGAAGAAAACGTTGGGACGGTCGGGGATGCCGACGGCCGCCTTCCCGCGCCCGCCGCGGTGCGGTCCGATCATGCGCCAGCGCATCTCTGTCATGTCCGACACATTCACCGGTGCCGGAGTCCGCGCGCCCGGAACCGGCTGAGTGACGGGCTCCGCGCTGCTGGCGGCGACGGTCACGAGGAAAGCACAAACAAGTCGCGTCAAGGTCAGACACTCCAATTGCAGGAGCGCGGGCCTCTCTGTCC
>JBOGJB010000483.1:0-23639 GCA_050745085.1 Vicinamibacterales bacterium | reverse complement strand
CCCTGAAGCAGCACCGCGTCGGCCTCGAAGAGGTCGACGATGGCATCTGGTCCGTCTTCTTCGGCGACGTGTTATTGGGGCGGATCGACGAACGGCAGGCACTCGTCCGCGGGCAACTGGGGGTGACCCATGTGCCCGGTTAACTCGTGGCCGATGATTCCCAGTTGCGCATTCCAGGGGAAGAGTACGGGTCAGGCCGGCTGCCGATCGTCGTTCCTGGAGCCTCCGGTGCGGTCGTTTCTCCGCGCGCGCGACCAAAAATTGGAAAGGCCCGTGGAAGCTGCCGGAGCCGTGGACGCCAAGAACGCGCCCACCGCTCCTTGGAAAACCGCACAGACCGCGGTTTTCCACAGCTGCCACCGGCACTCTCTTCTTCACTGGTAACCGGAAAAGTGTTACCCATGTTCCCGGTTAACTCTGTTACCTATCTTCCCGGTTGCACCGCCAGTTTTGTTCCACGATTCGCCGGACCGTCGACCGACCGTGAGCGCGCACGACGATGTCACCGCGCCACTCGGCGGCTATTCTGAGCAGCGCGATGGAGGTCCAGCCGGCGGGCAGCGGCGGCGGATTCTTCGGTGTGAAACAGCGATAGTCCGGGCACGGCATCCCCAGCGCCGCCGCAGCGGCGCTCACGTATCGTCGTCGGATGACTGAAGGGTCGATCCGGGTGGTTCTCGCACACCCAGCCGGTACCATGACATGGGGGCAGGTCATGAGCGGTGCGCGCGGTTTATAGTCGCGCGCGCACCGTCTGACTGCTTCGCCCTGCGTCCTGATCTGCTTTCCCTTCCACTTTCCCTGCGCCCTCGGAGACGAGCGCGTTTCTCGGATTCGTCGGAAAGGCGAAAGAGCGAGAGTTCTGGAACGATCTCGCTAAGTCGTTGACCGCTCAGGGTCGGCCGAAGGAGGGGCGGTCGGTCTCAAAATCCCGTGGGGGCAACCCGTGTCGGTTCGATTCCCACCTCCGGCACCATCGATCGAGCCCGGATCTTTCTGCTTGACAATCCTGATTGCCGTGGCGGAGAGTTCGGCTTTCTGTTCGCTCGCTCCCCTTCGCGTTGAAGGGGCCGTACTCTTGATTCGCGATTCAAATCCGGTTCACAGGAGGTCGTATGCCACGCCGCAGCTTCGCAAGCCTGGTCGCCGTCTTCGGAGCAGCTATGTTCTTCGCGTGTTCCGGCCAGCCACCCCTTGCACCCACCGTCCCACCTGCAGCCCTCGGCAGCGGCCTGAGCGTAGACGGGATGCTCGCCAGCAGCCCTGCGGGTCCCGAGTACGCCGACGTCTCGAACCAGGGCGGTGGAGGCGTCTACGCCGCCAATGGCGCGACGCTCGTGCGACAACCGAATGGTCTGCGGGTCAGCATATCCGTCCCGACACCGCAGCCGGGCACCTACAACTATCCCGCCGGCAGAACGCCCGGCCATCCTGAGGTGTTCACCTTATGGGTCTTCATCTTCAACTTCCCAGACCTGTGCTCGGATCCTTGTGGTGCGGACGACTTGGGCGTCGCCACCGCTGCTAAAGGGGGCGTCTACAACGGCGGCGGCCACGCCGCCAGCGGGAGCCATCTCACCATCGCCGGTCGCATCCGTGCGGGTGAGACACCTTTTAACCACGCTCCCCTCGAGTCGCCGGGCACGGCGGAGGTTCATCTCGCGATCGCACCACACGGCGCGCTGGATCCATCGGCGCTGCCGGAGGATTTTCGGCTGCCTACCGGTCCTGCAGTTTTCTGGTGGGTAGCGATCTTTGATTAACGTGGGGGACGCAAGCCATGCTTCGCGCGGGAGGTCTCATGCGGGACCTCCCGCCACCGATGAGAAGTAAGGCCGCCCTTCAGTCAACGACCTGTTCCAGCCTCAATTCGGGGTGACCATGCGCGTCACAGCCGCGGCCAGAACTCCAGGCCTCGTCTTCCTGATCATGTGCTCCGGGGCGAACGCCGCCCTGGCTGACCACAGCATCGTGCTGCAGTGGAATTCCGCGATGCTACAGGCGATCCGGAACACTGGCTTTGCGCCGATGCGCGCGGCGCGGGGGTTTGCCGTTGTGCACACCTGCATGTACGACGCGTGGGCCGCGTACGACCCCATCGCGGTAGGCACGCGTCTCGGTGGCTCCCTCAGACGTCCTTCGGGCGAACACACTGTGACCAACAAAGAGCAGGCCGTTAGCCATGCCGCGTACCGAGCGCTGGTCGATCTGTTTCCGACCCAGCAGTCGGTACTGTTCGATCCGCTGATGGCCAACCTGGGCTACGACCCGTCTGAGACGTCGAACGACACAACCACTCCCGCCGGTATCGGCAATGCAGCGTGTGGCGCGGTTCTGGCGTTCCGTCATGCGGACGGATCAAATCAGCTCGGCGACCTGAATGGCGGAGCGCCATACTCCGACTATACCGGGTATCTGCCGGCGAACAGTCACGACCAGCTTAACGATCCGAACCGCTGGCAGCCGCTCCGCACGGGAACGCTGCCGGATGGGACAGTTCAACAGCAAACGTTTCTTGCGCCGCATTGGGGGCTCGTCACGCCGTTCGCGCTCGATCCGCCGGAGCAGTATCGGCCCCGCGCGCCCGCCCAATTCGGGTCGCAACAGTACCAACACGAGGCGGACGCGGTCCTCCGCCTCAGCGCCAAGCTCAACGACCGGATGAAAGCCATCGCGGTCTATTGGGCGGACGGCCCCAACACCGAGACGCCGCCGGGACACTGGAACCTCCTCGCTCAGTGGGTTTCCGATCGGGACGGGCATACCTTCGATCAGGACGTGAAGTTGTTCTTTGCGCTGGGCAATGCACTGCTCGACGCAAGCATCGCGGTCTGGGAGTGCAAGAGGTTTTACGACTACATCCGTCCGATAAGCGCCATCCGGTTCCTCTACAGCGGCCAGCCAGTCAAAGCTTGGGGAGGGCCTGGCCTGGGCACGCAGATAATCAGCGGCGAGAACTTCAGGAGCTACATACCGACGCCCCCGTTTGCTGAGTTCACCTCGGGCCACAGCGCCTTCAGCGCGAGCGCCGCGGAGGTGCTCCGCCTATTCACCGGGAGCGACGCCTTCGGCGCATCCCACACCGTGCCGGCCGGATCCTCGTCCGTCGAACCCGGCCTCGCGCCCGCGGTGGACGTGACGCTG
The DNA here is from genome assembly GCA_050745085.1 of Vicinamibacterales bacterium. Lineage (GTDB taxonomy): Bacteria > Acidobacteriota > Vicinamibacteria > Vicinamibacterales > 2-12-FULL-66-21 > DATAEE01. Next base: position 20,495 of record JBOGJB010000483.1, on the reverse strand, counting down.
TCGTGGGCCACCTTCGAGGAGGCCGCGAACGAAGCTGGCCTCTCCAGGCGGTACGGCGGGATCCACTTCAAGGATGGCGACCTGTCGTCGCGGAAGATGGGGCGAAGCATCGGCGCGGCGTGCTGGAACCGGGCGCTGACCTACTTCAACGGCACCGCTCCATTGCCGTAGACGCGGACCCCTATGTGTCCCTGGCCGTTGACACGAGCGTCCGAAAGCCGCGCGTGAGATTGCTCGCGCCAAGTGCGACGACTCGGTGTTGGGTCACTTCGGCTCGATCACCTCGAGCCCGCGCATGTACGGCCGCAGCGCCTCTGGGATCACGACCGACCCGTTCTTCTGCTGGTAGTTCTCCACGATCGCGATCCAGGTGCGGCCGACGGCAAGCCCCGATCCGTTGAGCGTGTGCACGAACTCCGCCTTGCCCGTGCCGCCCGGGCGGAACTTGATGCTCGCGCGCCGCGCCTGAAACGCCTCGGTGTTGGTGCAGGAGGAGATCTCGCGATAGGTATCCTGGCTCGGCAGCCAGACCTCGATGTCGTAGGTCTTCGCCGCCGCGAATCCCATGTCACCGGTCGAGAGCAGCATCGTCCGATACGGGAGGCCGAGCCGCTTGAGCACTTCCTCGGCGTTCGCCGTCAGCGACTCCAGCTCGTCGTACGACCGATCGGGAGCGGCGAACTTCACGAGCTCCACCTTGTCGAACTGATGCTGGCGGATCAGGCCGCGCACGTCCGCGCCGTAGGAGCCGGCTTCGCTTCTGAAGCAGGGCGTGTACGCCGTGTACTTGATCGGGAGCTGACGGCCGTCGAGGATCTCGCCGCGGTGGAGGTTGGTCAGCGGCACTTCCGCGGTCGGGATCAGATAGAGATCCCAGTCGCCGCCGATCTTGAAGAGGTCTCCCTCGAACTTCGGCAGGTTCCCCGTTCCAATCAGTGCCGCGGCGTTGACGAGGAACGGCGGCTCGATCTCCTGGTAGCCGTGCTCGCGCGTATGCAGGTCGAGCATGAAATCGATGAGCGCGCGCGCGAGGCGCGCCCCCGCGCCGACGAGCACCGAGAAGCGCGTGCCCGACAGCTTCGTCGCCCGCTCGAAATCCAGGATCCCGAGCGCCGGACCGAGGTCCCAATGCGCCTTGACCGGGAAGTCGAACGTCCGCGGATCGCCGTGACGGCGCACCTCCACGTTTCCGTTCGCGCCGGATCCGACCGGGACGGTCGGATGCGGCAGGTTCGGGAGCGTGAGCAGGACGCTCGCCCGCTGCTGCTCGATCTGATCCCGCTCGATCTCGAGCTGGCGGATTCGCTGCGCGCGCTGCTTGCTGGCGACGAAGAGGTCCGACGCGTCCTTCCCCTGGCGCTTCGCTTTGGCGACCTCGTCCCCCGCTGTGTTCTGCTCACGCTTGAGGCCTTCGAGGTCGGGGATGACCCGCCGACGGCGCGCTTCGAGCGTCGCGAGCTGCTCCAGCTCTCTGTCGGCCGCCAGACCGCGGTTGCGGAACGCCGACCGGACGTCGTCGAGCCGGTCGCGCACGAGCGCGGGGTCGAGCATGGGCTAAATCCTATATCCTATGCACGTGACGCGTCAGATCCGGAAGGCGGTGTTCCCGGCTGCCGGCCTGGGCACCCGCTTCCTCCCCGCCACCAAGGCCCAGCCGAAGGAAATGCTCCCGCTCGTGGACAAGCCGATCATCCAGTACGGCGTAGAGGAGGCGGTCGCGTCCGGCGTCAACAACGTCATCCTCGTCACCGGCCGCGGCAAAAACGCCATTGAGGATCACTTCGACGTGTCGGTCGAGCTCGAGAGCTTCCTCGAACAGCGCGGCAAGACGGACCAGCTCAATGAGATCCGCAAGATCTCGAACCTGATCAACTTCTCGTACGTGCGCCAGGGAGAGCCGCTCGGGCTGGGACACGCCGTGCTCGTGACGCGGAACCTCGTCGGCGACGAGCCGTTCGCCGTGATCCTCGGCGACGACGTCATCGACGCCGCGCCCCCGGCGCTCGCGCAGATGATCGAGGTCTACCGCGAGATCGACGGGCCGGTGCTGCTCGTGGAGCGCGTGCCGAAGCAGGACGTGAGCGCCTACGGTGTCATCGCGTACGAGCCGGTCCGCCGCGGCGTCTATCGCGTCACGGACCTCGTCGAGAAGCCGCCGAAGGGCGAGGCGCCGTCCGACCTCGCGATTATCGGCCGCTACATTCTGACCCCCGACATCTTCGGTGCGCTCGACGCCACCACGAAGGACCGGACGGGCGAGATTCAGCTCACCAACGGCCTGCGTCGCCTGCTCGCGTCGCGCCCGATCTACGCCTGCGAGGTCAACGGCGTCCGCCACGACACCGGCAACAAGCTCGGCTACCTGCGCGCGGTCGTCTACTTCGCGCTCAAACGGCCCGACCTCGCGGAGCCGTTCCGCGACTACCTCCGCTCCCTCGATATCACTCAGACAGCCTGACGGCCGGATAGACACATCGTCCGGCCGATCGCCTGATGGCCAGAACGCCAGATGGCCAGCTCACCGGACTAGGAATCTTTCGACGTCGGACCGGCGGGTTTCGCTGCAGACGTGTCGGACGAAGACGACTCCTTCGACTCCTTCGACGCCGGCGCGGACGGCTTCGCGGAATCGGATGAGGACGTGGTCGCCTCGCCGGACTTGCGCGCGTAGTCGGTGATGTACCAGCCGCTCCCCTTGAACTGAATCGCCGGCGACGACAGCAGCTTCTTCACCGGCCCGCCGCCGCAGGCGCGGCACACTTCGACCGGCGGATCCGAGAACTTCTGAATGACCTCGAATCGCTGGCCGCACGCGTCGCACTGATACTCGTAGAGCGGCATCGTGTCTATTCTATCAACGCGCCCGACCCTTCGCCGAGCATGAGCCGGCGGTGCACCCAGAAGGGGAGCGTGCCGTTCGCCAGCAGCGCGTCGTGGAACGCGCGGAGCGAGTACTTCGCGCCCGCCCGGGCTTTGTAGTCCTCTCGCAGCTTGAGCAGCATCAGCTTGCCGGCGGAGTAGACGACGTAGGAGGGATCGAACGCGCCGCGCTCCGCCTCGCGGCGCGCGCTCGCCTCTTCCATGAAAGCCTCGTCGCGGAAGAAGCGGACGCCCTGTTCGACCGACATGTCCTCGGCGTGCAGCCGGATGCCGACGACGAACCGGCACAGGCGGATGAGCGCTTCGGCGAGCTGGCCGAGGCGCACAGCGAGATCGTCGCGGCCAAACCCCGCCTCGACCATCATCTGCTCGCAGTAGTGGGCCCAGCCCTCGACGAGCGAGGCGGACGAGAACAGGATCGACTTGCGCAGCGTGGACTCGACCTGGCGCAGATGCTGGTAGTGCAGGAAGTGCCCGGGGTAGACCTCGTGGATCGAGATCGCCCAGAGCGCGCCGTAGTTCAGGTCGCGCATGTGCTCTTCCTGCCGATCGCGCGACCACCCGGCATCGATGTCGGTGATGTAGTAGTAGGCGCGAATCGGCCGCGTCTCGAACGGCCCTGGCGTCCACATGCTTGCGAACGTCCAGCGGTAGAACTTCGGCGACGGGGCGACGATGACCGGATCCCCTTCGGGCAGCGACACGAGCGCGCGCGTGCGGATGAACCCCTCGAGCTCTTCGATCTGATCGCGCGCCACGTCGACGAGCCGCCCCGGCTCGGGATGATCGTCCTTCAGCCGCCGCCAGGTCTCGATCGCGTCCGCCCCGTTCGCGCGCCCCGCGACACGCTTGAACTCCTCCTGTGTCGCCTCCAGCTCGCGGAGCGCGATCTTCAGCAACCCGTCGGCGCCGACGGTAATCCCTTCTTCCAGGCGTAGCTTCTCGTCAAACGTGTCGCGCCCGAGGCGGAACGACGCGCGGCTGCGCGGCCCCTGCTCCTCTTCCAGATAGGCGGTGTACGACCGCACCGCCGCGGCCGCGCTCATCGAGGCATCCGCGAGATCCCCGAGGAGGTGAGGATCGTCGACGGCCCCGAACGCCTGCGGCAGATCTTCCTCGATGAACCGCAGCGTGCCACGCATCGTCTCGAGTCCGATCTTGACGAAGATGCCGGGCGGCTCCTTGATGTTGTCGCGCGCCGCCTGGATGAAGCGCGGCGTCTGGCGGAGCTTCGACAGCACGCGGCGCGCGCGCTCCTCGAGCGGCGCGTAGTCGAACAGCGCCTGTCCGGCGAGGCTGGTGGCCAGCAGATCCGCGTACAACTGGGGGTTCCGCTCCCACGTCCGCGTAGTTTCCAGCTCGAAGAGCCGTGAGCGGATACTGGCGTCGAGCGCCGGCCGCTCGATCTGCTCGGTCGGCGTCAGGATCGTCGGGTCGATCGCCGCCAGGCGCCGGGCCAAGCCGGAGAGTTCCCGAATCTGGGCGTCCACGGCCGGCCGGGCCAAATCCTCGAGCAGATCGTCGTGAGCATGGACGCCGTCGAAGGTGGCGTTGGTAGGATGTCGTTCGTGCAGGTACGCTAGATAGTCGTCGACGAAGTGCGGCAGCGGTTCCGATGAATACATGAGTCGGTGATGCCCGGTTCCCTTTACGTCGTCGCTACACCGATCGGCAACCTCGAGGACATCACGCTTCGAGCGCTCCGGGTTCTGCGCGAGGTCGCGATCATCGCGGCCGAAGACACTCGCCGGACGGCAAAACTCCTCTCACACTACTCGATCTCGACCCCGACGACGAGCGTCCACGCCCACAATGAGCACCGGCGCATACAGATGCTGCTCGATCGGCTCGCCGCCGGCGATGACGTGGCGCTGGTGTCGGACGCGGGAACGCCCGGGGTCTCCGACCCCGGCCGCCAGGTCGTGGCGGCGGCGCTCGAACGAGGGTTCAGCGTGGTCGCCGTTCCAGGTCCGAGCGCGGTGGTGGCCGCGCTGGTCAGCTCCGGGTTCAGGATGGACTCCTTCCTCTTCGCCGGCTTTCCCCCGCGTAGGGTAAAAGCCAGAGAAGAGTGGCTTCGACGACTTGCTGAACAGCCGTGCTCGGTGATCTTCTTCGAGGCTCCACATCGGATACGGGAAACGTTGTCCGCCGCACAGCCAATATTTGGTATACGACCAATTGCTGTGGCCAAAGAGCTGACTAAAATTCATGAGAAATTGGTTATTGGACCAACTTCTGATGTTTTACGCGTTATTGCTGAGCCAAGGGGAGAATACACGATCGTCGTGTCTCCGGCTTCATCGGGTTCAGGGGAGATCCTGGAGCTACCGGAGGACCGGGCACTACTCAGTGAATTTGGTCGTTTAACAGATTCGACAAGCCTCTCGAGGCGTGATGCCGTAGCTCGGCTCTCAGCCAGGTATAGAATGCCTCAGCGCCAGGTCTATGACGCCATTGAGAGGGCGAAGAAATCTGTGGGTTGACCTAATTGAGAGTCATTTGCTACGTTACGCCCGCCTGTCGCCCGCGTTTCCCCGCCGAAGTTCGCGGGCGCAGCAGCAGGCTAATGGCCAAGACACGCCGGGGACGGGCCCGTCCTTCCTCTCCCGAACGCCCGAAACGGCGTGGGGCGCCGGCGCCTCCTCCGGTCGCCACGCGTCCGAGCCGCCCGGAGCGCCGCGTTCCCTCACCACCAACTCCGCCAACCCCGTCACACCTGGAAGCTGTGGCGCTGTACGAGCGCGGGCTGGAGGCGCTGCGGCGCCGGGCGTTTGACGTGGCGGCTGCCACGTTCCGCGACGTCCTCGGCCGCTACCCGGAAGAGCGGGAAATCCACGAAAGGGCCAGGCTCTATCTAAAAGTCTGCGAGCGTGAGATGACCGTAACGCGGCCCGGCCCCGAAACCGCCGAGGAGCGACTGCTCTCGGCCACCGTCGCCCTCAATTCGGGCGACTACGAGGGCGCGCTCTCGCAGCTGCGCCGCGTGCAGGCGGATGATGCGGAAAACGATCACGCCGAGTACATGCTGGCGGTCATCGCGGCGGCGCGTGGGGAGCACGCCCGGTCGCTCGACCACCTTCGACGCGCCATCGAGCTGAACTCGGAGAACCGCGCGCTCGCCCGCCAGGACGGGGACTTCGAGGCGCTGCGCGGCAGCGAGACCTTCCGACTGCTGGTCGAGCCTGCGCCCGGCTCCGCGGCCGGCCGTCGCCGCCGCCCCCGGCTGTCCCGCTGATGGCTGGCAGCTGAGGTCGATGCCTGACCTCCACGTTGTCGTGCTGGCCGCGGGCAAGGGGACGCGGATGAAGTCGGCCCGTCCCAAGGTCCTTCACGAAGCCGCCGGCCTCCCACTCATCGAATACGTCCTGCGCTCGTCGGACCCGCTCGGCGCAGCCTCCATCGTGGTCATCGTGGGTCACATGGCCGAGGCGGTCCGGGACACGCTGAGCAAACGGCCGGGCTCGCAGTTCGCCCTGCAGGAGCCGCAGCGCGGAACGGCCCACGCTCTCCTGCAGGCCGAGCCGTACCTGGCGGGAAAGACCGGTACGGTCGTCATGTTGTCGGGTGACGTGCCGCTCCTGTCGACGGAGACGCTGCGCCGGCTGATCGCCACCCACGTCGCGACGGGCGCGGCTGCGACCCTGCTGACGGCGGTCGTCGACGACCCGTTCGGCTACGGCCGCATCGTCAAATCCGGAGGTCGCGTCGAGCGGGTGGTCGAGGAGCGTGACGCGTCGGCGGAGCAGCGGAGGATTCGGGAAATCAACGGGGGGGTCTATGCGTTCGACCTGGGCTCGCTTTTCGGCGCGCTGAGGTCCATCGTGCCGGAGAACGCGCAGGGGGAGTACTATTTGACGGACCTCGTGGCGGTTTACGGCCGCCGGGGGCTCGCGGTCGAAACGCTCGTGGTCGAGGACCCGCGCGAGCTGCGCGGGATCAACAGCCGGGCCGAGCTGGCCGAAGTGAGCGCCGTGATGAGACAGTCGCGAAACGAACAGCTGATGGCCTCGGGCGTGACGATCGAGGATCCGGCGTCAACCTACGTCGGCCCGGACGTCACGGTCGGAGCCGATACCGTGATTCATCCGAACGTGCACCTCGAAGGGCGGACGACGATCGGGACGGCGTGCGAGATTCACGCGAACGTTCGCATCGTGGACTCGACGATCGAGGATCGGGCGATCATCCTGAACTTCTGCGTCATCACGGGGTCGCGGATCGCGTCGGGCGCGAGCGTCGGGCCGTTCGCGCACCTCCGGCCCGACTCCGAGATCGGCGAGCGGGCGCGTGTGGGGAATTTCGTCGAGCTGAAGAAGACGGCGCTCGGGCGCGGCTCGAAGGCGAACCACCTTGCGTATCTCGGCGACGCGACGATCGGCGCGGACGTCAACGTCGGTGCCGGCACCATCACGTGCAACTACGACGGCGAGAAGAAACATCGCACGGTGATTGAGGACGGCGCGTTCATCGGCAGCGACACGCAGCTTATCGCGCCGGTCACGGTGGGCCGGGGTGCCTACGTCGGGGCGGGTTCATCGATCACCGAGGACGTGCCGCCGGGAGCCCTCGCGGTCGCGCGGGGGCGGCAGGTGAACAAACCTGGGTGGGCGGACAGGAAGAAACGCAAGTAGGCACTAGGCAATAGGCACTCTGCAGATCTGGGCAGAATGCCTACTGCAGATCTGGCAGAGTGCCTACTGCAAATCTGGGCAGAGTGCCTATTGCCTAGTGCCTAGTGCCTGACAGGGGAACGAGATGTGCGGAATCATCGGCTACCTCGGACAGCGGCAGGTCCTGCCGATTCTCATCGATGGCCTGCGCCGTCTCGAGTACCGCGGATACGATTCGGCGGGGGTCGCCGTCGTCCGCAAGGGCGCGATCGAGCTGCGGCGCAGCGCCGGCAAGCTCGCGCGACTCGAGGAGGCGATCGCCGTCAACCCGCTCGACGGCGACTACGGCATCGGCCACACCCGGTGGGCGACGCACGGCCGCCCCACCGAGGAGAACGCCCACCCGCACCGTGACTGCACCGGGCGCATCGTCGTCGTTCACAACGGCATCATCGAGAACTACCTCGAGCTGAAGCACCAGCTCCAGCGCGACGGGCACACGTTCATCACCGAGACGGACACCGAGATCGTCGCGCACCTGGTCGAGCGCGAGATGCAGGATGACGGGCTGGAGAACGCGGTGCGCCGGGCGCTGCTATCGCTGCGCGGGCTGTTCGCGCTCGTGCTCATCTCCTCCGACGATCCGGAGAAGATCGTCACCGTCCGCAACGGCCCGCCGATCGTGGTCGGGCTCGGGGAGGGAGAGTTCTTCGTCGCCTCCGACATCCCGGCGATCCTCCAGCACACCCGCGACGTCGTCTTTCTGGGCGACGAGGAGATGGCGGTGATCACGGCGCGCGGCGTCGAGTTCACCGACTACTCGGGACGGGCGGTCTCGAAGGCGAGCACGCGCGTGTCGTGGGATCCCGTCATGGCGGAGAAGGCGGGATACAGGCACTTCATGCTCAAGGAGATCTTCGAGCAGCCCTGGGCGGTGAAGGAGACGGTGCTCGGCCGCGCGTCGGTCGAGTCGGGGCGTGTGTTCCTGCACGAGATCGAGATCCCGGACGAGCGACTGCGCGCGATCGAGCGGGTCGTGATCCTCGCCTGCGGGACGTCGTGGCACTCGGGGCTGGTCGGCAAGTTCCTCCTCGAGAATCTTGCGCGCCTTCCGGTCGAAGTGGACTACGGATCCGAATTCCGCTATCGCGATCCGATCGTGGCGAGAAACACCCTCGCGATCGTGATCACGCAGTCGGGCGAGACGGCCGACACACTCGCGGCGCTGCGCGAGGCCAAAAAGAAGGGGGCCTGCAGCATCGCGATCTGCAACGTCGTCGGCAGCATGGCGACGCGGGAGAGCGACGGCACGGTCTACACGCACGCCGGGCCGGAGATCGGGGTCGCATCGACCAAGGCGTTCACGTCGCAGCTCGTCGCGCTGCATCTCCTCGCGCTGTATCTCGGCCAGGTCCGCGGCACGCTGACCGAGGACACCGTGCGCCCGCACCTCGAGGGATTGACGCAGCTTCCGCTGCTGCTCGAGAAGACTCTGCAGTGTGATTCGCAGACCGAGGAAATCGCGAAGCGCTTCTACCAGCGCCGGGACTTCCTCTACCTCGGCCGCGGCATCAATTACCCGATCGCCCTGGAAGGGGCGCTGAAGCTCAAAGAGATCTCGTACATCCACGCCGAGGGCTACCCTGCCGGCGAAATGAAGCACGGGCCGATTGCGCTCATCGACGAGGAGATGCCGGTCGTGACGCTCGCCCCGCGCGACCACGTCTTCGAGAAGATGGTCGGGAACGTCCAGGAAGTGAAGGCCCGCGGCGGATCCGTGATCGCGGTGACGACGGCCGACCACGACGGCCTCGACGCGATGCTCGATCCCGCGCGCGACGTGCTCCTCACGGTTCCTCCCTCTCATCCGATGCTGACGCCGGTCCTGCTCGTGGTGCCGTTGCAGCTCATTGCCTACCATGTCGCCATCCGGCGGGGCTGCGACGTCGACCAGCCGAGGAATCTCGCGAAGAGCGTCACGGTCGAGTAATCACACCGGGCCTCGTGCCTCGTTCCCCGTGCCTCGGGCGGTGCCTCGTGCCTGGGGCCTCGGGTGGTGCCTCGTCCCTTATGCCTCGGGGCGTGCCTCGCTCCTCGGGCCTCGGAAGGTGCCTCGGGGCGTCGGGCAGTGGCTCGTTCCTAGGGCGTTCGAGTCTGCCGGATACGGGGCTTGATTTGTCCTAAAATATTAGTACAATCACACTAATATGAACGGGCTGGGCCAGATTCGGGTGGATGCCAAGGACCCGACGCCGTTGTACGCCCAACTCGAGCGGGAGATCATGGCGGCGATCGCGACAGGGCATTTGCCCTCAGGATCGCAACTGCCCACGGTTCGGCAGCTCGCGGTCGACCTTAGGGTGAACGCCAATACCGTGGCGCGGGTTTACACCCAGCTCGAGCGCGCGGGCGTGCTCGAGACGCGGCGCGGTGTGGGAACGTTCGTCGCGGGCCGACTGCCTGTGGCGGGGGCGGACAGCGCAGCCAGAGACGCGGCGCTTTTCACGGCCGCCAGGGGTTATCTTGCGGCGGCGGCGGCGGCCGGCGCCTCTCCCGATCAGGCCCTCGCTCAGCTGCGGGCCATCGTGGGACCCGGTTTGGAAACGGACCCGTCATCGAAGGAATCGTCATTGAAGGAGCATGACCGTGGCTGACGATGTGGATGTGAAGGACCTCAAACATGTGGAGATTGACGTGCGGTTCAACGTCGTGTCCCTGCTGATCCTGGTCCTCGCCTGGACGGCAGCCGTGGTAATCGGGGTGGGGACGCGATCGGTCGTGGCCGCGATCGCAATCGCGCTCGGCGGCACGCTGCTGTCGATGTCTCCCAAAATCGCGAAGCAGTGGGAGCGCGGCGTCGTGCTGCGCCTCGGCCGGTACGTCGGGCTGCGCGGTCCGGGCCTGTTCTGGATCGTGCCGCTCATCGACGCCGTGACGCGGTGGGTCGACCAGCGCGTCATCACAACCAGCTTCGCGGCCGAGCAGACGCTGACGTCGGACACGGTGCCCGTCAACGTCGACGCCGTCCTCTTCTGGATGGTCTACGACCCGGAGAAGGCGGCGCTCGAGGTGCAGGACTACCGCCAGGCGGTGAGCTGGGCGGCGCAGACGGCGCTGCGGGACATCATCGGCCGGACGGCGCTGACCGATCTGCTGCGCGGCCGCGAGCGCATCGAGTCCGAGCTGCAGAAGCTCATCGACGAGCGCACGACGCCCTGGGGCGTCACCGTGCAATCGGTCGAGATGCGCGACGTGGTCATCCCCGTCGCGCTGCAGGACGCGATGTCGCGCGAGGCGCAGGCGTCGCGCGAGAAGCAGGCGCGCGTCATCCTCGGTCAGGCCGAGGTCGAGATCGCCAAGAGCTTCGAGCGCGCGTCCGAGTCGTACCGCAACAACCCGACGGCGCTGCACCTGCGCGCCATGAACATGCTCTACGAGGGCCTGAAGGAAAAGGGCGCGCTGATGCTCGTCCCGAGCAGCGCGGTCGAGTCGATGGGCATGGGCGGGTTGCTCGGCGCCGCCGCGCTGAGACAGGAAAAGCTCTCTACCGGCAGCACGGACGACGAGAAGGGGGAGTAGTCGAAGGAGGAGGTGTGCGATGTCGACGCCGAGTTATCCGGACCGTCAGGCGCAGCTGGTGCGGCTCATGTTGGCGATCCTGGGCGCGTTTCTGCTGGTCGTAGGCTGGTACCGATGGGCCACCTGACGCGATAGCATGGAGGGCGGGCCGCTCCGGCCCGCCCTATGAACTTCTCCCGCCAGACGTTTGAACAGGCGCGCGAGCGCATCGGGACGAACGCCTATCACACGCCGCTCATGACGTCGCGGCTGCTCAGCCGCCTCACAGGGTACGACGTCCGGTTGAAAGCCGAGATGCTGCAGCGGACCGGCTCGTACAAGATCCGGGGCCCGCTCAACAAGTTCGCGCAGCTCTCGGCGGACGAGAAAGCCCGCGGCGTCATCTGCTCCTCGGCCGGTAACCATGCGCAGGGGGTGGCGCAGGCCGCTGCGATTCACGGCATCAACGCCGTGGTCGTCATGGCGGAGAACGCGACGCCGTCGAAGATCGACGCGACCCGCGGCTACGGCGCCGAGGTCGTCCTCCACGGCCGCATCTGGGACGAGGCCAACGAGAAAGCGAAAGAGCTGGTCCGCGAGCGCGGCTACACCTACATCCATCCGTTCGACGACGAGCAGCTGATCGCCGGGCAGGGCACGCTGGGCCTGGAGATCATCCGTGACTGGCCGGAAGTGGACGCCGTCATCGTCCCTATCGGCGGCGGCGGGCTGATCTCCGGCGTCACGCTGGCGCTCAAGGCCTCGAAGCCGTCAGTGCGGGTCATTGGCGTCGAGTCCTCGGGCGCGCCGGCGATGAAGCGGAGTGTCGAGTCCGGTCAGCTCGTCACGCTCGACCGGGTCGATTGCGTCATCGACGGTCTCAAGGTAAAGCGCGTCGGCGAGCTGACGTTTCAGATCGTGTCGAAGTACGTCGACGAGCTGGTCGCGCTTCCGGACGAACAGATCTTCGACGCGCTCATCTGGATCATGTCCCACTGCAAGCTCGTGGTTGAAGGGGCGGCGGCGGCGCCGGTCGCGGCGCTCGTTGGCGGCCTCGTGACGCTGCCGCCCGGATCGAAGGTCGTGTGCGTGCTGAGCGGCGGGAACGTCGACCTGACGCAGCTCAGAGGGCGGAAATGGAACTGACGGCGCGGATGCGATCGGTCACCGCAGACGCCATCTGCGAGCAGGACAGCGTCCCCCCGATGTCGGCGGTTCCGGCGCCGGTTGCAATCGTTTCCGCGATCGCGGCGTCGAGCGCGTCGGCTTCTTCCGCCAGCTTCAGCCCGTAGCGCAACAGCATCGCGGCCGAAGCGATCGCGCCGATCGGGTTGGCGGCGTCGCAGCCGGAGAGGTCGGGGGCGGAGCCGTGTACCGGCTCGAACAGTCCGGGGCCGTTGCCGATGCTCGCCGACGGCAGCAACCCGAGCGATCCCACCACCGCCCCCGCCTCGTCCGAAAGGATGTCGCCGAACATGTTCTCCGTGAGGATGACGTCGAAACGGGACGGCGCTCGGACAAGCTGCATCGCGCAGTTGTCGACGTACATGTGATCCAGCGCGACGTCCTGATACGCGGCGCCGGCCTCGGTCACGACGGCGCGCCACAACCGCGACGTCTCGAGCACGTTCGCCTTGTCGACCGACGTCACCCTCCGGCGCCTCGCGCGCGCCTGCTCGAAGGCGCGCGCCGCCACCCGCTCGATCTCCGCGCGGGTGTAGCGGAGCGTGTTATGGGCGGACGAGCCGTCGAGCGCGACACCGCGCGGCGTGCCGTAGTACAGGCCGCCGGTCAGCTCGCGGACGATGAGGAGATCGACGCCGGCGACGACCTCCGGCTTCAGCGGCCCCGACGTCTCGAGCCCGGGATAGACGCGCGCCGGCCTGAGGTTGGCGTACACGCCGAGCTCCCGCCGCAACGCGAGCAGCGCTGCCTCGGGACGCCTGTCGGGCTCGTGGCGATCGAACGCCGGGTCGCCGACCGCGCCGAGGAGCACCGCGTCCGACTCCAGGCAGGCGGCGAGCGTCGGCCGCGGCAGCGGGTCGCCCGTCTGCCGGATCGCGACGCCGCCGATCGGGAACGTCCGCAGCTCGAACGTGTGGCCGAAACGCCGCGCCGCCGCCGCAAGCGCCTGCGCCGCCGCTGAGGTTACCTCCGGGCCGATGCCATCGCCGGGCAACAGCGTGATGCGCGCCTTCAAACTCCGTGTCCGTATCCGTGGGCCGCGAGCGCCTCGACGCCGGACTGCGCCGCGAGCGCCTCGGCGCGCGCGTCCTGGACGATGCGCCGCAGGTCCGCGTCGGTGACGTGCTTTTGGGCGTCGGCCAGGGCCATCAGGCGCCGGTACACGCGGTCGATCTCGAACCGGCTGAGCGCGCAGCCGAGCTCCTCGCACCGCTTCTGCACCGCGTGCCGCCCGGAGTGCTTGCCGAGCACGAGCGTCGCGCACGGGACGCCGACCTCCTCGGGCCGCATGATCTCGTAGGTCCGGCGGTCTTTCAGCATGCCGTCCTGGTGAATGCCCGCCTCGTGCGCGAAGGCGTTGCGCCCGACGATCGCCTTGTTCGCCTGGACCGCCTCGCCGGTGATCGAGGTCAGGAGCTGGCTCGCCGTGTAGATCGCGCGCGTGTCGATCTCGGTCTGGAACGGCAGACGGTCGGCGCGGACGCGCGTGGCCATCACGACTTCCTCGAGCGAGGCGTTGCCGGCGCGCTCGCCGATGCCGTTGATCGTGCACTCGACCTGCCGTGCCCCTGCACGGATCGCCGCGAGGCTGTTCGCCGCCGCGAGGCCGAGGTCGTCGTGGCAATGCGTGCTGAGCACGGCGCGCTCGGCGTTCGGCACGCGCGTGCGGATCGTCGTGAAGAACTCGAAGACCTCGTCGGGCGTGGAGTAGCCGACGGTGTCGGGCAGGTTGATCGTCGTCGCGCCGGCGTCGATGACCGATTCAATGACGCGGCACAGGAAGTCGAGATCGCTCCGCGTCGCGTCCTCGGCGGAAAACTGCACGTCGTCGGTGTAGCGCCGCGCGAGCCGGACCGCGTCGACGGCCGCGTCGAGGCACGCCTCGCGCGTCATCCGCAGCTTGCGGGCGAGGTGCAGCTCGGACGTCGCGATGAAGGTGTGGATGCGCGACCGGACGGCGTCCTGGAGCGCCTCCCCGGCCCGCTCGACGTCGGGGGTGCAGCAGCGCGCCAGGGCGGCAACGATCGGCCGCCGGACATCGGCGGCGACACGCCGGACCGCCTCGGCGTCGGCGTCGGAGGCGATCGGGAAGCCGGCCTCGATGACGTCCACCCCGAGCGCATCGAGCGCGCGCGCCAGGCGCGCTTTTTCCTCGATGTGCATGGAGAACCCCGGGGCCTGCTCGCCGTCGCGGAGCGTCGTGTCGAAGATCGTCAGTCGATCCGGCATTCTCCCGTTGTACGCCCCCGCCGTCAAAGCTGTCAAATTTATCTTTCTTAACAGAACATAAGCACGTATTATGGTCCCCATCGACCTTCCCGAGCTCCGGACCTTCGTGGCGGTCGCGACCGACCGCAGCTTTTCGCGGGCCGCGCGGCGGCTGCACCGCACGCAGCCGGCGGTCAGCCAGGCGGTCCGCCGTCTCGAGGACGCGGTCGGCGAGACGCTCTTCGACCGCTCGACGCGCGACGGGTCGCTTACCGACGCGGGGCGGGTCCTGATGGAGTACGCGCAGCGGCTGCTGCGGCTGGCGGACGAGGCGCACCTGGCGGTGACCGAGCTGCGGGAGGTCCGGCGCGGGCGCGTGCTGATCGGCGCGAACGAAGCGGCGGTCCACGCCCTGCTGCCCGCGGCCGCCGTGTTCCAGAGCCGTCACCCCGCGATTCAGATTGACGTCCGGCGCGTGCCGTCGCGGCAGATCGCGGGCGAGGTGCTGGGGCGGACCCTCGACTTCGGCGTGCTGACGTTCGCCCCCGCGGAGCGCGGGCTCGCGGCGCTGCCGCTCGGGCGCGACGAGCTGGTCTTGCTCGCGCACCCGGCCCACCCGCTCGCGCGCCGCCGCACGGTGTCGATGGCGGAGGTCGGCCGGCAGCCGGTCATCGCGCACAACGATCCGTCCCCTGCCAGGGAGCGCGTCCTGCGGATCTTCGAGGCGCGCCAGGCGCCGCTCAATATCGCGATCTCGCTGCCGAGCCTGGACGGTATCAAGCGCGCGGTGGAAATGAAGATGGGAGTGGCGCTGCTGCCGCGGCGCTGCGCGCTCGCTGAGATCGCGCTCGGCCGCCTCGCCGCGGTGCGGCTGTCGGATCTGCGCATCAAGCGCCAGATCCGCTTCGTGTATCGTCAGGCGGGAGAGCTGTCGCGCGCCGCTGCGGCGTTCCTAGACGTCGTCAAAAACCACTGACATACGGGAGCGCGGCCGCGACGCGCGCGATGGCGTCCGGCTCCCGCAAGAGCAGCCCGGTCGCATCCCACTGCCCGGTCAGGAACGACTCGCGGGCGCCGGCCGGCAGCGTGAGCGGATAGCTCGTCCCGCCGGCCGCGACGCGCCTCTCCGATAGCGACACGTCGAGTCGACGGGAGGGATCCTGTTCGACCAGGGCCATCAACGCGACGACCGCGTCGCGCGGCGCGGTCGCGCAGGGCATGCCGAGCGCGACGGCGTTCGAGGAGAAGATCTCCGAGAAAGACTCGCCGACCACGGCGCGGATGCCGCGCCCGTGTAGCGCCTGGGGCGCATGCTCACGCGAGGAGCCGCAGCCGAAGTTGGCGTTGACGAGCAGAATGGCGGCGTTCGCATACGCGGGATTCGAGAAGGGGTGCGGCCGGCCCTCACCCGATGCCGCGCGCGCGTCCGCCTCGCGGCGATCATCCTCGAACAGGTGCGCCTCGAGGCCGCTGAACGTGATGGCGCGCAGAAAGCGCGCCGGCATGATGCGGTCGGTGTCGATGCTGTCGCCGCGGAGCGGCAGCGCGGTCCCCGAGATGCGGTCGATCGCGCTCACAGCATCTTCCTCACATCGACGACTTCGCCTGCAATCGCCGCCGCAGCGACCATCGCCGGGCTCATCAGCAGCGTACGCCCCGTGGGGCTTCCCTGCCGTCCCTTGAAATTCCTGTTCGATGACGACGCGCAGATCTCGCGGCCGTCGAGGCGATCCGTGTTCATCGCGAGGCACATCGAGCAGCCTGCGCCGCGCCATTCGAACCCCGCCTCGCGGAACACGCGGTCGAGCCCCTCCTGCTCCGCGGCCTGCCGCACGGCCTGCGAGCCGGGCACGACGAGCGCCCGCACGCGGGGCGCGACGTGCCGGCCGGTCACGATCTTCGCCGCTTCGCGGAGGTCCGACAGCCGGGCGTTGGTGCAGGATCCGATGAACGCCACGTCCACCGGCGTGCCGGCGATCGGCGTGCCCGCGGCGAGCCCCATGAACTCGAGCGCCTCGGCCAGCGCGCTTCGCTCGGTGGGCGCGACATCAGACGGTGACGGAATCCGCTCGTCCACGCCGAGCGCCTGCCCCGGGTTGATGCCGAACGTCACCGTCGGGCGGATCGCCGCTCCGTCCATCGTCACCTCGTCGTCGTACGATGCGCCGGGATCGGACGCCATCGACGCCCACCACCGTTCGGCCCGATCGAACGCGTCACCGCGCGGCGTGAACGGGCGCCCCGCGAGATAGCGGAACGTCGTCTGGTCCGGGTTGACGTAGCCGGCACGGGCGCCGCCCTCGATGGACATGTTGCAGATCGTCATCCGCTCGTCCTGGGTCATACGCTCGACGACGGCGCCTCCGTACTCGTAAGCGAAGCCGACGCCGCCCTGGACGCCGAGCCGCCGGATGATGTCGAGAATCACATCCTTGGCGTAGACGCCGCGGCCCAGCGCGCCGGTGACCGAGATGCGGCGCACCTTGAGCGGGCTCATCGCGAGCGACTGCGACGCCAGCACGTCGCGCACCTGGGAGGTTCCGATGCCGAACGCGATCGCGCCGAACGCTCCGTGCGTCGACGTATGGCTGTCGCCGCAGGCGATGGTCATCCCCGGCTGCGTCAGCCCCAGCTCCGGCCCGATCACGTGCACGATTCCCTGGCGTCCGCTGCTCAGGTCAAACATCGGGATGCCGTAGTCGCGGCAGTTCCGCTCGAGCGCCGCCATCATGTCCTCGGCCATCACGTCCAGAAACGGCCGCCGCTGGTCCTTGGTGGGAACGATGTGATCGACGGTCGCGAACGTGCGGTCCGGCCGGCTGACGCCCCACCCCCGCGCACGGAGCATGTCAAACGCCTGCGGGCTCGTCACCTCGTGCACCAGGTGCAATCCGATGAAGAGCTGCGTCTGGCCGTTGGGCAGCGTTCGGACCGTATGCGCCCGCCAGACCTTCTGCAGGAGCGTCTCAGGCATCTGTGACGATGCTACTATACCGATCTTCGGCCCCGGCCTCCTCAGAATGGATTTCCTCCAAGAGCTCAACGACGCCCAACGCGAGGCCGTGCTCCACACCGACGGCCCGCTGCTGATCCTCGCCGGCGCCGGGTCGGGCAAAACGCGCGCTATCACCTATCGCATCGCGTACCTGATCGGCAACGGTCTCGCGGAGCCGGACAACGTCCTGGCCGTGACGTTTACGAACAAGGCGGCCGACGAGATGCGCGAGCGCGTCGGCCGGCTCATCGGTGACGAGGCGGAACGCGTGTGGATCTCGACGTTCCACTCGCTGTGCGCGCGGCTGCTGCGGCGGGAGGGACCCCACATCGGACTCTCGCGCAATTTCGTAATCTACGACTCGTCCGACCAGAACGCGGTCGTCAAGCGGGCGCTGAAGGAACTGGGAATCGACGACAAGGACCTCGCGCCGCGCGTCGCCCTAGCGAGGATCAGCTCGGCCAAGAACCGGATGGAAGGCCCGAACGACGTGCGCGCGTCGGGCTGGAGCCTGCGCGACGAGCAGATTGCGAAGGTCTACGAGCGCTATCTCGCCGCGCTCGCGGACGCCAACGCGCTCGATTTCGACGACCTCCTGCTCAAGACGGTCGAGCTCTTCGAGACCTCCGAGCGCGTGCGCGGCTTCTACGCGCACAAGTTCCGGTACGTGATGGTCGACGAGTACCAGGACACCAACCGGCCGCAATACCTGCTCATCCGTCGGCTTGCCGAAATCCACCGGAACCTGGCGGTCGTCGGCGATCCCGATCAGTCCATCTACAAATGGCGCGGCGCGGACCTGCGCAACATCCTCGACTTCGAGCACGACTTCCCCGAAACCGCCATCATCCGCCTGGAACAGAACTACCGCTCGACGCAGGTCATCCTCGACGCAGCCAGCGCCGTGATTCAGCAGAACCGCAACCGCAAGGAGAAGCGACTCTGGACGGCCCGCGCGGGCGGCGCGTCCGTCCTGTATTTCCGCGGGGGGGACGAGCTCGAGGAGGCGGACTTCATCACGCGCACGATCCGCCAGGCCCGGGGCGAGGGGGTCGACTCGACGCTCGCCGTGCTCTACCGCACGAACGCACAGTCGCGCACGATCGAGGACGCGCTCATGCGCGAGGCGATCCCTTACCGCATCGTCGGCGGCGTGCGGTTCTACGAGCGCAAGGAGATCAAGGACGCGCTCGCGTACCTCAAGCTCGTCATCAATCGGAATGACGATGTGAGCCTGCGCCGGGTGATCAACGTGCCGGCGCGGGGTATCGGCAAGAGCGTGATGGACGCGCTCCAGGCGATCGAGCCGGAGGAGGTGTCGCGGCACGCCACGGCGCTTCCGGCAGCCGGCCTGCCGGATGGGGCGTCGACGCGATCGCTCTGGGCGCGGCTGGTCTATGCCGTCGAGGCACGCGTGGTCCCGGCGAGGGCGGCCGCCTCCCTGAAGGCGTTCCGCGATCTCATCGGCAACCTCGCGGCTGCGGCGAAGCAGGACACGGTGTCGATCGCGATCGGCAAGATGCTCGACCAGTCCGGTTACTTGAACGACCTGCGCGAGGAGAACACCGAAGAGGCCGAAGAGCGCATCCGCAACCTGATGGAGCTGGTCTCCGCCTCGCGTGAGTACGAGACCCGAGAGAAAGAGGCGACGCTCGGCGGTTTCGTCGATCGCCTCTCGCTGCTGTCGGAAGCGGATGAGGAATCCGGCTCCCGCGACGCCCGCGTGTGGCTGATGACGCTGCACGCGGCGAAGGGACTCGAGTTTCCGATCGTTGTCATCGCTGGCCTGGAGGAAGGCCTCTTCCCGCACTCCCGCGCGAGCGAGGACGAAGAGGATCTCGAGGAGGAGCGCCGGCTCTGCTACGTCGGCATGACGCGGGCCGGGACGCGGCTCGTCCTCACGGGCGCGGCGCGCCGCCGTGTCTTCGGCGAGTACCAGGCGACCGAGCCCTCGCGCTTTCTCGAGGAGATCCCGGAGGCGCTCGTCGAGCGTATCGCGCCGTCGTGGGTGTCGCCCGCGCAGGCGCAGTTCCGCCACGAGCCCTACGCGTTCCGCACAAGCCCGTACGGCCGGGGCGGCAGGGGGACGGGACGCGGGCAATGGCGCGAGGAGTCCCCCGCGTACACGCCGGGGTACAGCTACGAGAACGAGGATCAGTCGGCGGAAGAGCTGCGGCCCGGCATGCGGGTCCGGCACGAGCAGTTCGGTGTCGGCACGATCCTGGGTGTCGAGGCGTACAACGACGATCAGAAGATTACCGTGCGGTTCAACGCCGCGGGCGTCAAAAAGCTGATCGCGCGCTACGCGAAGCTCACGCGGGCTTAATCGACGTAATGATCCAGCGGCCGGTGCGCTCGCCCTCCGGGCCCTTCAGCACCGCGCGTTCCATCGTCACGATCATCCTGCGCGGCGAGACCTGATCCCCCTTCCGGACCTGCGCGTCGATCGTGACTTCCTTGGAGACGAGATCTCCGTCGTACTCGTCGATGTTGATGGGCCGGCGCGCGTCGTAGGTGCTGAGCTCGGCGGCACGGTGCTCGGCGGCGAGCTGCTTGCGCGCCTCGGACAACTTGCCTGAGGAGATCTTCATCTCCTCGCGCCATTTCGCCCAGGCCGCCTGGATGGCCACGTCCCTGCCGCTCACCTTGGCCTTCTTCGCTTCGGCGCTGCGAACGCGGCCGATCGCTTCCTTGTTCTCGTCCTGATAGGCCTTGATTCTCTTCCCGAACTCGTCGTCGGCCGTCTTGGCTTCCTGGTAGGCCTTCGCGTACTCGCGAAGCTTCAGCGGCGTGCGCCGCTCCTCGCCGACGCTCACGACGGTGAAGCGGTCGACGACGCCGTCCTGATCGCGATCGAACTGGACGGTGGCGAAGTTGGCGAGCGTGGTCTGATCGCGAAGCTTGTTGGCGTCGAAGTACTTCATGAGGACCTGTTGCTCGGCGCCCGAGGAACAGGCGCTCGTCAGCAGGACGGCGGCGGCGACGAACCGCGTGGAGCGATGCACGAAGGGATGCATGGTCCAGCCTCCCGGTCCGGCTGAAGCCGGACGCTACGATGA
>JBOGJB010000482.1:0-8301 GCA_050745085.1 Vicinamibacterales bacterium | reverse complement strand
GACGCGGCGGTGGCGGCGGCGCGCGCCGCGCTGACGGGACCGTGGGGGCAGATGTCGGCGCGCGATCGCGGGCGGCTGGTGTGGAAGCTCGCCGAGCGCCTGATGGAGAAGGCGGACGAGGTCTCGCGGCTGGAGACGCTGCACAACGGCAAGCCGATCAGCGAGTCCCGCCACGTCGAGATTCCCTCTGCGGCCGAGTGCTTCCAGTACTTCGCCGGCTGGGCCGACAAGGTGCACGGCGAGACGGTCCCCGTGAAGGGGAACTACTTCGTCTACACGCTCCGTGATCCGGTCGGCGTTGTGGCGGCGATCGTGCCCTGGAACTTCCCGCTGTTGCTCGCGGCGTGGAAGGTCGCGCCGGCGCTCGCGTGCGGCAACACCGTCGTCCTCAAGCCGGCCAGCCAGACGCCGCTGACGGCGATCGCGCTCGGCGAGATCGCGTCCGAGGTCGGGTTCCCCCCGGGCGTCCTCAACGTCATCACCGGCCCCGGCTCGTCGGTCGGCCAGGCGATCGTCGAGCACCCGGGCATCGACAAGATCGCCTTCACCGGCGACACGTCGACCGGCAAGCAGATCATGCGCAGCTCGGCGGAGACGCTGAAGAAGATCACCCTCGAGCTGGGAGGCAAGTCGCCGAACATCGTCCTGCGGGACGCGGACATGGAGGCGGCGATCCGCGGCGCCACGATCGGGATCTTCTACGGCAAGGGCGAGGTCTGCGCCGCCGGCTCGCGGCTGCTCGTGGATCGGTCCATCAAGGACGAGTTCATGGACAAGCTCGTCGCGCGGGCCAAGAAGATGGTGCCCGGCGATCCGCTGGATCCGAAGACGCGCCTGGGCGCGATCGCGTCGAAAGGACAGCTCGAGCGCGTCCTGGGCTACATCGAGACGGCAAAGAAAGAAGGGGCGGCGCTCGTCGCCGGAGGCAGCCGCGCCGACATCGGGACCGGCCGCGGCTACTTCATGCAGCCGACGATCTTCGACAAGGTCACGCCCGAGATGACGATCGCACGTGAAGAGATCTTCGGGCCGGTGCTGGCGACGCTCGAGTTCTCCGATCTGGACGAGGCGATCGCGCACGCCAACGACTCGCCCTACGGCCTCGCCGCGGCCGTCTGGACGAAGGACGTGAAGAAGGCACACTACGTCGCGCGCCGCCTCCAGGCAGGCACGGTCTGGATCAACACCTACAACGTGTACGACGCCGCGGCCGGCTTCGGCGGGTACAAGCAGAGCGGCTTCGGCCGCGAGATGGGTGTGCACGCCCTCGAGCACTACACGCAGGTCAAAACGGTATGGGTGGATCTGAATCTCTAAAGTACACACGGTTCAAGGTTCAGGGTTCAGGGTTCAAGGTGGGTTCTCAGTTCCAGGTTCAAGGTTCGGTTCAGGGGTCGGTTCAAGGTTCGCGCCGAACGAAGAACCGCACCTGGAACCCCGAACCTTGCACGGTACCTTGAACCCTGAACCTTGAACCTGGAACCGCAGTGATGCGAGTCATCGACGCCCATATCCACATCCCGCCCTACCATATGATGAAGCCGGAGGCCCGGCGCACGTTTCTCGTGCGCAAACCGGATCCGGCCGCCATCGAGGCGTTGTCGGAGGACCCGTCGGCGCTCCTCCGGCACATGGATGCGGACCGGATCGAGCGCGCGGGGCTGATCAACTACGTCAGCCCCGCCGTGATCGGCGTCGGCGACGATGTCAACGCGTGGGCGGCGCAGTACGCGTCGGCGGATCCCTCACGGCTGATCGCCTTTGGATCGGTGAACCCGCTCGCGACCGATCGGGTCGGCGAAGCCGTCGATCGGCTGCTCGACCTGGGCATCCGCGCGCTCAAAGTGCATCCGCCTCACCAGCTCTTTGCGGCCAACGCGTACCTCGACGCGCTGCCGCGGCTCGCCGACATGTATGACCGGGCCCAGGCAGCCGGCGTACCGGTCACGATCCACACGGGGACCTCGGTGTTTCCGGGCGCACGGAGCCGCCTCGGCGATCCGATGCCGATCGACGACGTCGCGACCGACTTCCCGAATCTGACGATCCTCCTGGCGCACGGCGGGCGGCCGATCTGGATGGACACCGCGTTCTTCCTGGTGCGCCGGCATCCGCACGTCCATCTCGAGCTGTCGGGGATTCCGCCGGCGAAGTTGCTAGAATGGTTTCCCCGTCTGGAGGAGATCGCCGACAAGACGGTGTGGGGCACCGACTGGCCGAGCCCCGGCGTGGCGTCGATGCGAAAGAACGTCGAGCAGTTCCTCGCGCTGCCGCTCGGGGACTCGACCAAGCAGAAGATTCTCTATGACAATGCGAGCCGAATCTTCAGGTAGCGATGTTCAATGGCGGGCTGAGTTCCCGATCCTCGACACCTGCACGTACCTCGTGAACCACTCGCTCGGCGCGATGCCGCGCGCGGCCGCGCGCGAGCTGCAGGAGTACGCCGACACGTGGAGCCAGCGCGGCGTGCGCGCCTGGCATGAGGGGTGGTGGGAGATCGGGCGCGAGACGGGCGATTTGCTCGCGCCGCTCCTCGGCGTCGCGCGCGGCGCGATCTCGATGCATCAAAACGTCACGGTCGCGCAGGGCATCATCGCCTCCTGCCACACGTTCGACGGGCGCCGGAACCGGATCGTGATGAGCGACCTCGAGTTCCCGTCGAACATGTACCTGTTCGAAGGCTTCCGCCGCTACGGCGCGGAAATCGTCTACATCCCGTCGCAGGAGGGAATCAGCGCGCCGCTCGAGCCGCTCCTCGACGCGATCGACGAGCGGGCCGCGCTCGTGATCGTCTCCTACGTGCTGTTCCGAAGCTCGTACATCCAGAACGTCCAGCCGATCGTCGAGCAGGCCCACGACGTGGGTGCGCGCGTCGTGCTCGATACGTATCAAGCCGCCGGTGCGATCCCGCTCGCGATCGGAGATCTGGGTGCGGACTTCGCCGTCGGTGGCTCCGTGAAGTGGCGGTGCGGCGGGCCGGGCGCGGGTTATCTGTACGTCCGGCCGGATCTCGCTCCCGAGCTCGAGCCGGCGCTCGTGGGCTGGGCGGCCCACGAGAGCCCCTTCCAGTTCGAGGCTGGCGCGATCCGCTATGCGGACGCACCCGAGCGGTTCCAGAGCGGGACGCCAAACGTGCCGGCGATGTACGCGGCGCGCGCCGGATACCGCATCATGAACGAGGTCGGCGTGGAGGCCATCCGCGCCAAGTCGCTGCGGCTGACGCGCCGGCTGATCGACGGCGCGCTCGAGCGCGGCTACCGCATCAACACGCCGCTCGACGACCGCGAGCGCGGCGGGACTGTCACGATCGACGCGCCGGGCGGTTCGGCGACCGCCGACGAATTGATTCGCCGCGACGTGATCGTCGACTATCGGCCGAGTGCCGGCATCCGCATGGCGCCTCACTTTTACAACACCGACGAAGAAATCGATCGAGCCCTGCACACGCTCGAAGAAATTGTCAATGGGTAGGAAAGGCGCCCTGGGAGCGCGTGGGGATGGGGCAGACCCACTACTGAAGGCCGATGGACGAATGCTGAAGCCAGCGCGCCGAGCGTGAGCGAGGCGTGGTAGGCGCTGGGGTGGGGCCCCAGCGCAAATAAAGGGAATGAAGATAGAAAGAATCGCGGTCCTCGGCGCCGGCACGATGGGACATGGGATCGCCCACGCGGCGATGGCGGGCGGCTACGAGACGCGGCTGTACGACGTGTCCCGCGCCGCGCTCGACAAGGCGGCCGCAGAAATCCAGGGGATCGTCTCCAAGGGGATCGAGCTGGGGAAGGTGTCAAGCGACGATGGGCGCGCAATCCTGGCCCGGCTGACGACCTCCGACTCGCTGCCCGCGGCGCTCGAGACCACGGACTTTGTCATCGAGGCGGCGCCGGAGCGGATCGACCTGAAGATCGCGCTCCTCAACCAGGTCGAAGCGCACGCCCCGGGGCACGCGGTGGTCGGATCGAACACGTCCGCGCTGAGCATCACAGAGATGGCCAGGTCGCTGAAAGATCCTTCGCGCGTCGCGGGCATGCACTTCTTCAACCCCGTTCACAGAATGAAGCTGATCGAGATCGTCCAGGCGCTCGAGAGCGCCCCCGCGACGCTCGCGGCGATCGAAGAGGTTTCGAAGAGGATGGGCAAGGAGACCGTGCTCGTGCGCGAGTCGCCGGGCTTCATCACCAGCCGCGTGAACGCGTCGATCGGCAACGAGGCGTTTTACATGCTGCAAGAGGGGGTCGCCTCCGCGCGCGACATCGACAAGGCGCTGAAGTTGGGGCTGAACCACCCGATGGGGCCCTTCGAGCTGGTCGATCTCGTCGGTCTCGACACGCGCCTCAGCGTGCTCGAGTTCCTGCACCGCAGCCTCGGCGAGAAGTACCGTCCGTGTCCGTTGCTGGTTCAGTACGTCAGGGAAGGCCGGCTCGGCCGCAAAGTGGGAAGAGGAGTGTACGAGTACTGAGCTGAGATTTGTTGATCTGTTGATCTCGTGATCTGGTGATTTGATTGATGGATTCTAGGAATGTCCGATTGGAAATCGCGGATTCGATCGCGGTATTGACTATCGATCGTCCAGAAGTCCGCAATGCCCTCAATCTCGAGACGGTGAACGAATGCCACGCGGCGCTGCGCGATCTGGCCGAGCAGCGCGACCTCGGCGTGCTGATCCTCACGGGAGCCGGGGACGCGGCGTTCGTCTCCGGCGCGGACATCAACGAGATGCGCCAGCGCACCCGGGACGACGGGCTGGCGGCGATCAACTCGTCGCTCTTCGCCGCGGTCGAGCGGTTCCCGCGGCCGACGATCGCGGCCGTCAACGGCTACGCGCTCGGCGGCGGCTGCGAGCTGGCGCTCGCTTGCGACATCCGTGTCGCCGCCGATCATGCCAGGTTCGGCCAGCCGGAGCTCGGCCTCGGCATCATCCCCGGCGCCGGCGCCACGCAGCGCCTCCCGCGCATCGTCGGGCTCGGCCACGCGAAGCACCTGGTGCTGACCGGCGACATCATCGACGCGCGCCGCGCGCTCGAGATCGGCCTGGTCAGCGCGGTCGTGCCGCCGGTGGAGCTGCTGCCGAAGGCACGTGAGATCGCGGCACGAATCCTGCGCCAGGGGCCGCTCGCCGCTCGCCTGGCGAAGCTCGCGCTGAACGCCTCGGCCCGCGTCGATCTCGACTCGGGGCTGCTGATCGAAACGCTGGCGCAGACGATCTGTTACGGGAGCGAGGACAAGACCGAGGGGACGTCCGCGTTTCTCGAGAAACGGAAGCCGAAGTTCACCGGACGATAATCCGGCCCTGCAGCGCGGCCACGTTGAATAGAACGTGGTCGTGGTATCCGCACGTCATCGCCGCGACGAAGTTGCCGGTCTCCTTCATCTGACCCGGATTCAAGAAGCCAACCTGATCGATGGGCGGGCACTCTCCATGTTCCGGGTGCGGGTCGGAGGTCATCTCGTGGGCGCGGGTGTCGTTGTTGACGAACAGCACGCGCTGCCCCGCGTTGATCGTCAGTTCCTTCGGGGAGACACCGGACGCGGTAATCGTGATCGTCGGCTGCGAAGGGTTCGGATTCGGCGTGGGGTTGGTGGGCGCGCCGCCGCCGGAGCCACCGCCGCAGGCCGCCAGGAGCGCCAACGCCGCCATCAGGTGCGGCGCCGGGCGCCTCGCCGCGCGAACAGAGACCCCCATATCCGGATTGGACCGGCCCCGCGGCTCGTGGGTTACAGCGCCGCCGCTCAGAAGAACTTCCGGCTGATGTTGAACCCGATGAACCAGTCGTCGCCGTTGAACCCGCCCCGGGCTATCTGGGAGTAGGTGGTCGCGAACGACGTCGAAAAGTTGACCTGGAACGAATGTCCCCCGGCGCGGCGCTCGATGGCGAAGCCGCCGTGATCGATCCCGGGCTCGTATCCGGATACGCGAGGCGCCCATTCACCGACAACGTACCACGGCGAGCTCCAAAGGCGCACGCGAGCGCCGAGGCCGATGAAGAAGGTGTGCTCTTCGACGGGGTCGGGCGCGCCGCCGAGCGTCGCCGCGTTCAGCACGAAGATCGGCTCAACGTACACCGCGCCGCGGCCCGGCAACTCGCGCGAGATCGCGGCGCCGAACGCGGCGCCGAAGTCCTCGCTGAAGTTCTCGCGCCCTTCGGCCGTCACGATCGCGTCAATCCCGATGGACCGTTCCTCCCCCTGACGCCAGACGTTCCCCTGACCGAACAACTGAATCGTGCGATCGCTGGTGCGATGCACCCCGATCTGCACGCCGTCCCAGACGCCGAAGCGGAATTCGAGTCCGATCAGCGCTCCGGAGTCGAAGCCGAAGAAGTCCGACGCCAGATCGCCGAAGTCTCCCTGACCGAGCGGCCGCCCAAACCGGTGCGTGACGCGGAACGCGCTCTTCATCCGCGGCATCCGCAGCGTCGTCGGCAGCGACACGATCGTGAAGTCCGGCTGTGCCAGGTTGACGGCGCGCGGCGAGGGCGGGGGTTGATCCTGCGCCTCGGCCGGCGCCGTACAAACGAAGAGCGCGAGCACGACGCTCGCGCCCCAGACCGCCTTCCGCCCGAGCATCAGCACTCTCCTCCGTCGCTGGGGAACGTCTCACTCACCGGGGGCGGCCAGTGGCCGCACCATCAGTACCATGCGCACTGAGGCCTACGGCCGGATGTAGCCGGGAGCCGGCCCCTCGGTCGTGTCGACGTTGATCTGGCCCCGGAACCGTTGATCGTCCGGGTTCAAGTGGTCGTGATACCCGCAGATGCGGACCACGTTCAGAGCCTCCGTCATCCGGCTTGCGCCCGCCGCAAGGTTGCCGACTGCGTTGATCGCCGGGCAGTCGGTGTGAAAGAGGTGCGGCGTTGTCAGCATCTCGCGGGTGCGGCCGTCGTTGTTGACGAAGAGGACGGTCTGGCCGGACCGAATGGTGATCTCCTTCGGATCGACGCCGTTGGCGGTGATCCTGATAGTGGGCTGAGTGGTGCCGCCACTCCCCCCCGAGGGGCCCGTCGGGCTGGACGAACCGCCGCCGCCGCAAGCCCAGACAGTCAGCGCCGCCGCGACCGCCACACTTGATGCATAGGCGAGCCGGACTTGCACGCGAGTCATGAGTCTCCCTCCGTTCTCCCGAGTCACGCTGTTCGAGCGATCGCAAGCCAGGTGCCTGGCCGAGGTCCGTCCAAACGCTTGAAAACACGAGGGAAGACTGCGGGGACCCTTTCGGGGCGCGAAAGACGTTACATCCAGCGTAATCGGTCCAGTCGTTGGATCCGCCCGATCCATTAAGGCTCTCCGTGTCGCCGGGGAGGCGGGCGGCGGGCGGATCGTCGGAACGGGCGCGGTACACAGTGTCGGTGGGCGTGGGCGTCCCTATTCGATGCGGTGCTTGGCCAGGTAGTAGCTGAGCGCGCGCTGGCTGATCCCCATCGCCTCGGCGGCGTCCTTTTTGACGCCGCCAGCGCTTTCGAGCGCGCGGCGGACGGTCTCGCGCTCGGTCCAGTCGAGATTCTGCCGGAGGCTCATCCCCGGCAGTCCGGCCGGGGGCGCGCCGGCCGCGCCGAGCATGATCAGGAATTGCGCGCGGATCATCGGCGAGGTCGAGAGCACGACGGCGCGCTCGATCGTGTTCTCAAGCTCCCGGACGTTGCCGGGCCAGTCGTACCCCTGCAGCGCCGCGAGCGCCTCGGCGTCTATGCCGTCGGCGCGCTTGCCGGCGCGCTGCGCGTGCTTCCGGATGAAGTGCTCGACGAGGATCGGGATGTCCTCCTTCCGCTCGCGGAGGGGAGGAATGCTGATCGGGATGACGTTGAGCCGGTAGTACAGGTCCTCCTGGAACCTGCCGTCCGCCACCATCTGGCGGATGTCGCGGTTGGTGGCGGCGATCACGCGGACGTCCACCTTCTGGCTCCGCTCCGCGCCGAGCGGCTCGAACTCGCGCTCCTGCAGCACGCGCAGGAGCTTCGCCTGCAGCGCCGGGCTCATCGTCCCGATCTCGTCGAGGAAGATCGAACCGCCGTCGGCGAGGGCGAACTTCCCCTTCTTGTTCGTCGCCGCGCCGGTGAACGCGCCGCGGACGTGGCCGAACAGCTCCGATTCGAGCAGCGTCTCGGGGATGGCCGCGCAGTTCACCTTGATGAGCGGCATCTCGCGTTGCGCGCTCCGGTCGTGGATCGCGCGCGCGACCAGCTCCTTGCCGGTCCCGGTCTCCCCGGTGATGAGGACCGTGCTCTTCGACTTCGCCACCAGCTGCGCCGTGCGGATCACGTCCTGCACGCGGCGGCTCCGGCCGACGATGCCGTACTGGTTGAACTC
>JBOGJB010000481.1:0-4999 GCA_050745085.1 Vicinamibacterales bacterium | reverse complement strand
CACCGGGACCGCTGCCGCAGCCGCCGCCCGCCGTGACAGGCACGCCCGTTCCCACAACGCCCGTGCCCGAGCAGCCGGTGACGCCGCCGACGGCACCCGCGGCGCCTCCTCGAGACCGCCCGGCGGTGACGCCGCCGGCGACGCCCGAGGCGGGGGCTCCGCCATCAACATCCGCGCAGATCATCGTCACGCCCCCGGGGACCGAGTTCCGCGTCGCGGGGGGACCGTACACCGTGCCGATCTCCATCAACGGCGTGTCGCGCGCCTCGACGGCGACGATCACGCTGACGTTCAATCCAACCGCCGTGCGCGCGCGGAACGTTCAGGAGGGCAGCTTCATGCGGCAGGGCGGGGTCGCGACGAGCTTTACTCCGCGGATCGACGCCGCTGCGGGCCGCGTGGACATCGTCATCACGCGCGTGAGCGATGCGACCGGGGCATCCGGCTCGGGTCTCATCGCCGCGGTGCTCTTCGACGCGGTCGCCCCCGGCAGCGTCACGTTCACGGTCAGCGGTACGGCGACGACGCCGGATGGCGGGACGATTCCTCTGCAATTCAGTCCGGTGACGGTGACGGTGCGATGAAGTCGGTCCTTGGTGCTTGGTCCTTGGTCCTTGGTAGGTGCAACGCGCGCCGCGCGCGGCCCTTTGCACCGGACCAGAGACCAGGGACCAGGGACCAGGGACCGACAGCGTGGCAGCAGGGTTACACGTTCATCGAGCTGCTGATCGTGGGCACGATCTTGCTGATCCTCGCCTCGGCGGCGATGCCGCTGACGCGCGTGACCGTGCAGCGGACCAAGGAAGCGGAGCTGCGCCGCGTGCTGCGCGAGATGCGGACCGCCATCGACAAGTTCAAGGACGCGGTGGACGCGGGGCTCATCTCGAACCTCGACGTCCGGGCCGGCAGCGAGGGCTATCCTCCCGACCTCGAGACGCTCGTCGAGGGCGTGTCGGTCGCCAACGACGCGTCCGGGCGCAAGCTGAAGTTTCTCCGACGCATTCCGATCGATCCGTTGACCGGCGAGGCGGAGTGGGGGCTGCGCGCCTATCAGGATCGGCCGGACTCGATGTCCTGGAGCGGACAGAACGTGTACGACGTGTATTCGCTTGCCGAAGGGACGGGGCTCGACGGCACGAAATATCGGGACTGGTGATCAATGTCGAATGCCGAAGGCCGAATGCCGAATCGGACTCCGCGCGCGATAGAGTGAGTTATGAAGCCGCACAGTGATCGCGGTTGGACGCTGATTGAGCTGCTGATCGTGATCTCGCTGATCTCGATCCTCGCCACGATCGGTCTCGCGAGCTATCGCAACTCGGTGACGGCCACGAAGGAGGCGATCCTCAAGACGGATCTCTTCCGCATGCGCGACGCCATCGATCAGTACTACGCGGACAAGGGGGAGTATCCGGCCACGCTCGATTCGCTGGTGAGCGAAGGCTACATGCGGAAGATTCCTGAAGATCCCATTACGCGCGCGGCCGACTGGCAGACCCTTCCGGCCGAGCCGAACCCGAGCCGCCCGACCGCCGAGCCGGGCGTCTACGACGTCAAGAGCAGCTCACAAGATACGGCGCTGGACGGATCCCGCTACGCGGATTGGTAGCGTGTGGCACGAGGCTTCAGCCTCGTTGTCGCGACTCCCGCGCAGCCCCAACCTAGTCGGTGCAGGTCCCGCCGACGACGACTGACGTCAGGCCCTGGCCGCTCGGGCCAGCGCTCTGGTTGACGGTAACGGTGATGACTTTCGTTCCCGGACTAGTCCAGCGCGGCGTCACTTGGTTACCGGTGGTGGTTGCGGTCGGTGGGATTGCATCGGTGCCAAGATCCCAGACGAAGCTCTGAATTGTCGAAGTCGCGCCCGTGACGGTGGCCGTGAGCGTAATAATCTGACCACAATTCGGGGTGCTGGACGAAGCGGCAATTATCACGCCCGGTGGCTGTCCCGGAAGGATGGTGATCGCAGTCCCGACGGTTTCCTGATCCCCAGTCGCCTGGGTTGCGGTCGCGGTCACCTCGAACGTACCCGGGCTTTGATACGTGTGCTGAATCGTCGTCGAACCGGACAGCGCACCGAGCGATCGCGACGTCCCGTCGCCGAAACTGACCCGCACGTTGGTGACGTTGGCCGTCGCCGCGACGCCGACTGTGAAGGTCGCCGGCAGGCCCGCCGCTGGCGGATTGGCTGGACCAGCAAGCGTGAGCCCGCTCCGCGGACGAAGGCTGACCGTGATCTTTCCCTGCGCCGTGCCGGACGTCGCCACGACGTCAGCGCTGGCATTCGCCTGCAGCGTCGCCACCGCGACACCGTTGCTGTCCGTGTTCGCCGTCGTCGGCGTGATATTGCCCGAGGTCGTGCTGAACGTGACGGGTGCGCCCGACACCGCGGAGCCCTGCTCGTCCTCGACGCGCGCGGAGATCTGCGAGGCGCCGCCTGTCGACGGCAGTTGCGCGGGCGAGGCAGAAAGGATGATGGTCTTCGACGCCGCGGACCCGACCTTGATCAGCAGCTCCGCGGATCGGGCCCCCCCGGAGAAGGCGACTATACGAGCTGTCCCCGATTGACCTGTCGATACCAGCCGCACGCTGGCCTGACCATTGTGCGTGCGCGCCTCGGAAGGCTCCACGCGGCCGAGCGTCGTCGTAAAAGTGATAACGGTGCCGTTATGAACAGGAGTGCCCGCGCCAGGCGTGCCCGGCGTCGGGGTAGTTGTCGTCCCCGGGGTGCCGGTGCTGGGCGGTGTGGACGACGCCCCTGCTTCGATGGCCGTCGCGGTGATGTCCACCGAGCCATTCAGCGGGAGAACCAGGCTGCTCGAGAACAGCGTGATGACCGTCCCCGTCGGCGCCAGGAGCGGGAGCTTGTCGCAGGACGCGGCTGCGACCACCGTAATGGCGGCCGCGGCCAGGACCGGACCGGCCAGGCGTCGGGGCTGTGCTACCATGGATACACTTAACATATTACGGTCCATGTACTTACGAGGTCAAGAGCGGAGACGGGAAATCAGAGGCCACAGGCCGGGG
This sequence comes from Vicinamibacterales bacterium, assembly GCA_050745085.1. Taxonomy (GTDB): domain Bacteria; phylum Acidobacteriota; class Vicinamibacteria; order Vicinamibacterales; family 2-12-FULL-66-21; genus DATAEE01. The sequence goes on along the minus strand of JBOGJB010000481.1, from coordinate 1,972 downwards.
TTCGGGGCCCAGAGGCCGACAGCCGGCTACGCCATGGCCGCGCTGCTGGTCGCGATCGCGGTCATGACCGTCATGCTGTCGGTCGCGATGCCGGTCTGGCGCCACGAAATGCGGCGCGACCGCGAAGCCGAGCTCGTGTTCCGAGGCGAGCAGTACGTCCGCGCGATCGGGCTCTTTCAGCGGAAATATGCCGGCGCGCTTCCGCCGACGATAGACATCCTCGTCACCGAGCGGTTCCTTCGAAAGAAGTACAAGGACCCGATGAGCGAGGATGGCGAGTTCCGCATCGTCGCCGCTGGCGCGCAGCAGGCGCCGGGACCGCAAGCCGGCCAGCAGGGACGAGGCGGCGCCGGGCAACAGCCGCCGGCGCTGACGGCCACGGTTCAACCGCCAATGCCCTCGCTCAGCCAGAGAGGTGCCGGCGCGCGGCAGCCGGCCATCGCGGCCGGCATCATCGGGGTCGCCAGCAAGAGCAAGGAAAAGTCGATCCGGATCTACAAGGGCCGGGACAAGTACGACGAGTGGCAGTTCATTTTTGCGAACATCGGACCGCGTCCGGGCGGAGCGGGTCAGCCGGGACAACCCGGCCAGCCGCAACCGGGCATGGGGCCTGGCGGGTTTCCGCGTCCCGGACCGGGCAGGCCGGGTCAACCGGGACGGCCAGGACCCGGGGACCCGCTCCGGCCGTTCGGTCCTGGAACCGACCGCCCCGTCAGGCCCGGCGGTTCCGGCCCGATTCCACGTCCCCCCGGCTAGCTCCATGCCTTCTTGTTAGGACGGAGGCCAGCCGAACCCGGCCGGCCTACCGCGCCACGACACGCCGCAGGCTGCGCGCGATCACGATCGCGCACACGAGCGCGACGCCGGAGTACATCGCGGCGCGCGCACCGCTCCCGAACAGCACCTCTCGCAGCGCGAACAACACACCGTATACGACCACGATCCCCAGCACCCAGTTCACGAAGGCCGGTCCGAGCTCGTCGACTCCGCCCGCGGGCGGGCCCGCGACCGCGCGCACGCGCGCCCAGCCCGGTCCGGCCGGACGCACCCGCCGATAGAACGCGACGAGCGTGTCCATTGGCTCCGGCGAAGTCGAGAACGTCGCCACGATCCAGACGATCGTCGTCACGCCCACCGTCGTCAGCATTGTCTGGGCGAAGCCGATTGGCGTGGCGGCGTCGAAGACGCCAGCCCATGTCAGCGTGAGCGACACGGTCAGGGCGGCGACCATCGCCGCGATTTCCGACCACGCGTTGATGCGCCACCAGTACCACCGCAGGATGTAGACGAGCCCCGTGCCCGCGCCGAGCGCGAGCACTAGCTCCCAGCCGCGGGTGATCCGGTTCATGAAATACGTCACGAAGATCGAGAGGACCACGGTGATGAACGTCGCGACGCGCGACGCGAGCACGTAATGCTTCTCGGTCGCGTCGGTGCGAACGAACCGGCGGTAGACGTCGTTCACGATGTAGCTCGAGCCCCAGTTCATCTGGGTCGAGATGGTGCTCATGTACGCGGCGGCGAACGACGCGAGGAGCAGACCCCGGAAGCCGGCCGGCAGGAAGTCGTTCATCACCTGGACGTATCCGAAGGCGGGGTCCGGCTGGCCCGTCTCGGGGTTGAGGGCGCCAGCGGGGTAGAGGACGAGCGAGCACAGCGCGACGATGATCCACGGCCACGGACGCAGCGCGTAGTGCGCGACGTTGAACCAGAGCGTCGCGAGCAGGCCGTGGCGCTCGTCGCGCGCGGAGAAGATCCGCTGCGCGACGTAACCGCCGCCGCCGGGCTCCGCGCCCGGATACCACGACGCCCACCAGTTGACCGCGAGGTACACGACAAGCGTCATGAGCGGCAGCATCCACAGTGCGCTGCCGTCGGGCCACAGCGCGGTCGCGGCCGCGCCGAACGGATCGGCCGCGGCCATGGGCGCACCCGCCGGCGCCGGATAGACCGACGCGAGCTTGTCCAGGAG
>JBOGJB010000480.1:0-1644 GCA_050745085.1 Vicinamibacterales bacterium | reverse complement strand
ATACATCCCCGACCCGGATGCCGAGATCGGCCACTGCGTCCACCGGATCGCGATGCACCCGTCGCGTCCGGGCGTGTTGTTCATGCAGAAGCACTGGGACGTCTTGCGGACCGACGACGCCGGCGAGTCCTGGCACGAGGTCAGCGGTAACTTACCGACCGACTTCGGGTTTCCGATCGACGTGCACGCGCACGAGCCGGACACCATCTACGTCGTCCCGATCAAGAGCGACTCCGAGCATTACCCGCCCGACGGCAAGCTGCGCGTGTACCGCAGCCGAGCCGGCAGCGACGAGTGGGAAGCGCTCACCAAGGGGCTGCCGCAACGCGACTGTTACGTGAACGTGCTGCGCGACGCGATGGCCGTCGACGCGCTCGAGCCGTGCGGCGTGTATTTCGGCACCACGGGCGGGCAGGTGTACGCGTCGGCCGACGCCGGCGACAGCTGGGCGCCCATCGTCCGCGACCTTCCGGCCGTGCTGTCGGTCGAGGTCCAGACGCTGAAATGATCCGCGTGGTGCTCCCGCCGCACCTGCGGACGCTGGCGCAGGTCAAGGGCGAGGTGACGCTCGATGTCTCGGGGAGAGGGCCGGTCACGCGGGACGCGGTGCTCGACGCGCTCGAGGCCCGCTATCCTATGCTCCGCGGGACGATCCGCGACCACGTCACCGAGCAGCGCCGGCCGTTCCTGCGATTCTTCGCCTGCGCGCGGGACCTGACTCACGAGCCGCCGGACGCGCCGCTGCCCGACGCGGTCGCGTCGTGGGCGGAGCCCTTCCTGGTCATCGGCGCCATCGCGGGCGGCTAGCCCCGAAACCATAGGGAGACTTCGACCATGCGATTCATGATCATCGTGAAGGCCACCAGGGACTCGGAGGCGGGCGTCCTGCCGACGGGACCGAAATGGGAGAAGGTCTTCGCCGAAATGGCGACATACCACGAGGAGCTGCAGAAGGCCGGTGTGCTGCTCGACGCCTCGGGGCTCCAGCCGAGCTCCAAGGGCTGGCGCATCAAGTACTCCGGAGGGAAGCGCACCGTGATCGACGGACCCTTCACCGAGGCGAAGGAGCTGATCGCGGGCTACACGACGATTCAGGTCAAGTCGCGGGAAGAGGCGATGGAGTGGGCGCGGCGCTTTCCCAATCCGGCGCTCGAGGACGGGGAGATCGAGGTGCGCCAGTTGCACGAGCTGGATGACTTCGGGTCCGGCGCGGCCGTCGAACGGTTTCGCCGAATGGGGATCGGAACGGAGCAGTGAGCGTGGCCTCCGATACCCATCGCGCCATCGACGGGGTGTGGCGCATCGAGTCGGCCAAAGTCATCGCCGCGCTCACGCGGCTCACGGGCGACGTCGGCGTGGCCGAAGATCTGGCGCAAGACGCGCTGGTCGCCGCGCTCGAGCGCTGGCCGGCGGCGGGCGTCCCGGACAACCCGGGCGCCTGGCTCATGGCCACGGCGAAGCACAAGGCGATCGACCTGCTGCGCCGCGGCAAGATGCTCGCGCGCAAGCACGAGGCGCTCGGGCACGAGCTCCTCGCCCGGCAGGAGAGCCCCGAGCCGGCGCTCGCCGCGGCGCTGGACGACGACGTCGGCGACGACCTGCTGCGCCTGATGTTCATCGCCTGTCACCCGCTGCTGTCGCCGG
>JBOGJB010000479.1:0-5697 GCA_050745085.1 Vicinamibacterales bacterium | reverse complement strand
GTAGTTTGCGAGAAGGCAATCACATGAAGCGACTCTTCCTGTCCGCGGTCGTCCTCTTTTCGGCGCTCTCCCCGGTCGCCCGCGCCGACATCCTCGAGCAGATCCTGGTCAAGGTGAACGGCGAGATTCTGACGAAGACCGAGCTGGAACAGCGCCAGATTACGGTGCTGCGCCAGCGCAACCCGCAGGCGCTCCAGGATGACGAGGCCGTCAAACAGGCGCTGCAGGAGATCACTCCGCAGCTCCTCGTCGACACGATCGACGAGATGCTGCTCGTGCAGCGGGGTCGCGAGCTCGGCTACCGCATGACCGACGAGCAGTTCCGCGGCATCCTCGACAACATCAAGAAGGAGAACAAGCTCGAGACCGAGGAGCAGTTCCTGGCGGCGCTGAAGCAGGAAGGCATGACGGTCGACGAGCTGCGGCGGTCGATCGAGCGCCGCATGCTCATCGATCGCGTGCAGCAGATCGAGGTGATGCAGAAGGTCGGCATCACCGACGAGGAAGCCAAGCGCTACTACGCCGGGCATCCCGACGAGTTCCGCACACAGTCCGAGGTCACGCTGCGCGAGATCCTCGTGGCTGTGCCGGTGGGAGACGGGAAGAGCATCAACGTCGCGCAGGACGAAGAAGCGCTCGCGAAGGCGGAGGCGACGCGCGCGCGCATCACCGCCGGCGAGGACTTCGGCAAGGTGGCGGCCGAGGTGTCCGACGCGCCGTCGAAGGCGAACGGCGGGATGATCGGACCGGTCAACCGGAACGAGCTGGCTCCGGCGCTCTTGAAGGTCCTCGAGGGGCTGAAGCCGGGCGAGGTGACGAAGCCGATCCGGACGTCACGCGGCTATCAGATCATCAAGCTCGAGTCCGCCACCGAGGCGGATGTGCAGCCGTTCGACCAGGTCCGTGACCTGATCGCCGACAAGGTCTACAACGAAAAACGGCGCGGCGAGCTGACGAAATACCTCGTACGGCTCCGCGCGCAGGCCATCATCGAGTGGAAGAGCGACGAGCTGCGGAAGATGTACGAGCGGCAGCTCGCCTCGGGAGCGACGCCGGCAGCCCCGTGACCGACAGTCGGTGGTTCGCGATCTGGACGCGCTCGCGCCACGAGCAGATCGTGCGCGAACAGCTCGAGCGCAACGCGGTCGAGGCGTTCCTGCCGACGATCACGCGCTGGAGCCGGTGGAAGGATCGGAAGAAGAAGATCGACTGGCCGCTCTTCCCCGGCTACTGCTTCGCGCGGTTCGATGCGGCGGCGCGGCTCCCGATCCTCAAGTGCCACGGCGTGGTCAGTATCGTCTCGTTCGACGGAGAGCCGGCGCCCATTCCCGAGCAGGAGATCGAGAGCCTCCGCCTGCTCGTGTCGACGGATCTCGCGTACGATCCCTGCCCGCTCATCCGCGAGGGGATGACGGTCGAGGTCGTGCACGGCCCGCTGCGCGGCGTCATCGGGCGGCTCGTGCGCAAGGGATCTCGCGCCCGGCTCGTGCTGGCGGTCGATTTGATCGGCCAGGCGGTCAGCGTCGAGGTCGATGCCGCGGATGTGAAACCGTATTGAGATGAAGATCGGCAACATCACGCTCGACGTTCCGCTCGCGCTCGCGCCGATGGCGGGCATGACGGATACCGCCTTCCGACGGCTCGTGAAGCGGCGGGGCGGGTGCGGGCTGGTCGTGACCGAGATGGTCAGCTCGGAGGGACTCGTCCGCGGCATCGATCGCACGCTCGAGTACGCCGAGTACACCGAGGAAGAGCGCCCGGTGTCGATCCAGATCTTCGGCGGCGATCCCGCGAAGATGGCCGAGGCCGCGCGGATCGTGGAAGGCATGGGCGCAGACGTCGTCGACGTGAACATGGGCTGCCCGGTCCCAAAGATCGCGAAGCACAACGCCGGCTGTTCGCTGATGCGCGAGCCGTCGCAGGCGCAGGCGATCGTGCGCGCGATGAGCGAGGCGGTGACGATCCCGGTCACGGTGAAGATGCGAGCCGGCTGGAACGACCGCGAGATCAACGCGCCGGATCTGGCGCGCCGGATGGAGGACGCCGGGGCGGCCGCCGTTGCGGTGCACGGCCGCACGGCCGAGCAGTCCTACAACGGCTCCAGCGACTGGAGCCTGATCGCGCGCGTCGCCGAAGGACTGCGGATTCCGGTGTTCGGTTCCGGGGACTGCGTCGCGCCGGAGCAGGCGCTGGAGCGACTGCGCGCCGGCGGCGTCGGTGGCGTGCTCGTCGGCCGCGGCGCGCTGCGCAACCCCTGGGTCTTCAGTCAGACAGCCGATCTCCTGAGCGGCCGGCCGGCCCGCGAGGTCACGCTCGACGAGCGCGGCCGGTTCCTCGTCGAGTACCTGGAGCTGCTGTTGAACGAGCAGGTCGGGGAGGCGGAGGGGTTTCGGCATCTCGCTCCGGGCCTCGCGCCCCACGCGCTTCCGGCGCGCGGCCGCGATCGATGGGTGATCAACAAGCTTCGAGCGCTCGGCTCCTGGTATACCAAGGGGCTCGAGAATGGATCGCACCTGCGGGTCGCGATCAACTCGACCGAGTCGATCGCGGAGCTGCGCGACGTCATCGGACGGTTTTTCTTCGAGCCGCAGCCCGTCTAGCGGCGGACGACCCCTACGGGGTTGTGGCACGCTCGAAAAGCTCGGCCGCCCCGGCCGCGTCCGTCATCTCGTAGTCGTACACGAGCGACGCCTCACTCACCTTCCAGAACCAGGATCCCATCGGATCGTGCGCCGGATGCTGCAGGTACGCCCGGACCGCGGCGAGGTCGTCGAACTCGATCACGGCGGCGAAGGAGAAGTCCTGCGGCATCGCCTCGGCGTAGGAGACGTCGCGCAGGACGCGGCGCCCGAGATGGAATCGGCGGATGCCCGGAATCTCGCGCCGGGCCCGCACGATGGCTTCGACGAACGCGCGTCGATCTGCGTCGGTCACGTCGCCGCGCGGCTTGAAGAGCACGACGTGCGTAATCATCGGCCTCTGCCCTTTCGTGGCGCGCGATTCCGCGGGCTGAACCCGCGCGTCCGCTGCGGCCCGCGTCCCTTCTGCGGCCCGCCCGGCGCACGCGTCCGCGGCCCGCGTGTCTGCGACCCGCGTGGCCTGCGCGCGTCAAGCGGCGAGTGCCAGTACCGCCCGTTCTGAAACCACATCAGGTGCGTGTCGGGATGGCGCGACTGGAGCTGCTTCAGCGTCGGGATCAGCTCTTCTCTCTGTCCCGAGCGAAACGCCGTTGGACGGCCTTCCATCACAATGGTCCAGAAGGAGCGGAGAGGCATCTACTGCTTCTCTAGTCGCTTCAGTTTCTCGATGAGCGTGGTCCGTTTCAGATTGAGGAGTTTGGCGGCCTGCCGCTTGTTTCCGTGTGTTCGTTCGAGCGACTGGCGGATGAGGGCCCGCTCGATGGCCGTCACGTACGCGTCGAAGTCGATGCCACCGTCAGGGAACAGGACGCCGGAGAGCTCCGGCGTCGCCGCGGCGCGCTGGACGTCGGGCGGAAGGTCCTTGACCTCAATCTGCGGCCGGCCCGGGCTCAGCGCGATCGCGCGCTCGACGGTGTTCTCGAGCTGGCGGACGTTCCCCGGCCACGGGAACGACATCAGCAGCCGCATCGCCTCCTGCGAGACCGTCATCGGCGCGCGCGGAGGCGTCTGCTCCCGGCACAGCCGCTCGATGAAGTGCTGGACGAGCAACGGGACATCCTCACGCCGCTCACGCAGCGCGGGCACGTGAATCGGGATGACGTTGAGGCGATAGTACAGATCCTCGCGGAATGCCCCCTGCTCCACCATCTTCGCCAGATCTGAGTTGGTCGCCGCGATCACGCGAACGTCGACGCGGACCGGATGCGCGTCGCCGATCCGCTCGAACTCCCGCGACTGAAGAACCCGCAGGAGCTTCGCCTGCAGCGCCGGGCTCATCGTCCCGATCTCGTCGAGGAACAGCGTTCCGCGGTGCGCCTGCTCGAAGCGGCCCTGGCGTGTCGTGACCGCACCCGTGAACGCGCCTCGGACGTGGCCAAAGAGCTCCGCCTCGAGAAGCGTCTCCGGGATCGCGCTGCAGTTGATCGCGACGAAGCGCTGCGCGCGCCGCGGGCTGTTGTGGTGAATCGCGCGCGCCGCCAGTTCTTTGCCGGTGCCGGTCTCACCCGTCACGAGGACCGTGCTCGAGGACTGCGCCACCGTCTCGAGCAGCTGGAAGAGGTCGCGCATCACGCGGCTCCTGCCAACCAGGCCGTCGAGGCGGTAGCGCTCTTCGAGCTGCGCGCGCAGGTACGCGTTCTCCGACCGCAGCCGACGCTGCTCGACCGCGGAATGGATGACGTGCAGCAGCGCGTCGAACTGAAACGGTTTGGTGACAAAGTCGGCCGCCCCCTGCTTGATGGCCTCGACCGCGTCCTGCACGGTGCCGTAGCCGGTGACGATAATTGCGATGATGTCGGGGTAGCGCTCGAGCGCCGTCTGCACGACGACGCGGCCGTCGGCGCCGGGGAGCCGCAGATCGGTGATGAGAATGTCGAAGGCGAAGTCCGACAGCCGAGCGATCGCCTCTTCCCCGTTGGCCGCCTGGGCGACGTCGAACCCCACCTCGGCCAGTCGCTCGGCCACTGCTTCCCGCAGCGGCCCTTCATCGTCTACCAACAGCAGATGTTTCAGCGCTTCAGCCATTTAGTTCGGGTGGCCGGTATCTTGACACCCCGGCAACACCGCGTCAACGCTGCACGGATCTACAGCCGGGCGCACACCCACCCGATACAGCCTCTTAAGCAACCGGGGAGTGAAAGACAGATGATTGTTGACCGCAAGACGATCTCGATCATGAAGGCCTGCGAACTGGTTGGCGTCAGCCGCCGCACGATCTACAACTGGATCGCGAGCGGCAAAGTCGAATACGTCCGCACGGCGGGCGGCTCGGTGCGTATCTTCGTCGATACGCTCTGGCGTGAGCCGACCAAGCCGTCGGGAAACTGGCCTGGGCACAAACAGGCCTCATAGGCGCGGATCACGGTCGTTTGCCGCAGATCACGCAGACAAACGCAGATACCTAGCGACGTGTCGGGGACGCCAGCCGCCGTGGACGATCACACCGATCTGTCCCTGCTCTTCCACCAACTGAACAACCAACTGGGGATCATTCTCGCCAACGCCGAGCTCCTCGAGGCGAAGGCCGCCGACGAGACGAGCCGGCGCCGGGGCGCACAGCTCGTCGCCAGCACGCTCGACGCCCTCGCTACCGTCAAAGACATCCGCCAGCTGTTGAAGGGGCAATAGCGCCGGTTTTTTGACCGGACCACGCGGTCGAGCGTCAATAATTTGGCGATCGTCCGCCCGGATTCGCCCGCCGCTGCACGACGTTACACACCCTATCAGTCCCTATAACATTCTTTTAATCAATAGTTTAGAGGACAGAAGTCCAGCTGGTAGTGGGCACCTCGTCGGCGTGTTGGCGCATGGCAACGCTGTTGCCCCTCCTGCCCGTCGCTGGAGGCACCCCCCATGCAGCGTCAGCCGCTCTCGGCCCGTCATCGTGAACGCATCGTCGCAGGTCTTCCGTTCGTCGAATCGCTCGCCCGACGGGTGGCGGCTTCGATGCCGCATTCGATCGACGTCGGCGACCTCGTGCAGGACGGGATGATCGGCCTGATCGACGCGGCGAACCGCTTCGACGAATCCCGCGGAATCAAGTTCGAGACCTTCGCCG
>JBOGJB010000478.1:0-4301 GCA_050745085.1 Vicinamibacterales bacterium | reverse complement strand
GATCTCGGCCGGCGCGCTCGGGCGCCGCGCTCGCTCTGCCTCGGTCATTCGCGCGCGCTCCGCCTCGGCCGCCGCGCTGGTTTGCGCTCCGATCTCTGCGCTGCGGAAGAGCCCGCTCGCCTCGTAGAACTTCGCCGTCGCCTCTGCCAGCCGCCCCGCCTGGTACAGCCGCTGGGCGTCCCGTTCGACCTCGCCCGCCGCGCGATACGAGCCGGACGCCAGCGCGGGCGCGTTCGCGGCGCGCGCGCTGGCTCTGGCCCGGATCATCCGCGCGCGAGCCTCCTCCGCGCCATGTCCGCGCGAGCGCGACGCCCCTTCCTTCATGATGCGCTGCGCATCGGGATGGTTCGGCGCCACGCTCAGAACTTCGCCCGCCGCGCGCGACGCTTCTTCGAAGCGGCCGGCGGCGAAGTGCGCCTGCGCCTCCTGAAGACGGCGCGAAACGGTATCGACGGCCTCGCGCGCCCTGTCCCGGACACGGCGCGCCTCGGCGTGGTCCGGCACCTGCCTGAGCACCTCGCCGGTAAAGCGCTCGACACCAGCGTAGTCAGCCTTCCGGAACGAATCGAGCGCCTGCCGCATCTCCGCGGAGACGTCCGGCGTCGCGCCGGCGGTCGGCGGCGCGCTCGGCGGCGATGCCGGGGACGTTGGGTTTGAGCGGCCGAAGACGAGCCATGCGCCGGCGACGGCAAGTGTCAGGACCACGCCCGCTGCGGCGAGCCGCGCGCCTCGAGACAGTCGTGGAGTGGCCGCCGGTAGAGGTGTCGGAGTCAGAAGCGGGGCCGTGGTCGGAGGCGGTTCCGCGAGCGGGGGCGTACCTCGCCCGCGCCAGGGATCAGATGGCGGCCGATGTCCGTCCGAGATCGGCCGCCCGCCGATCGGCGAGTCGACAAACGCGAGCTGCCGGAAAACCGCCAGGTCGCGCAGCATCTCCCCCATGTTCTGGTAGCGTTCATCCCGCGGCTTGGCCAGCGCGCGCTCCACGATGGCCACGAGCTCGGGCGGCAGGCTCGGATCGATGCGCAGCAGCGGGTCGGGAACTTCGTTCAAGATCTTGAAGAGTGTGGACGCGAACGAATCTCCGGCGAAGGCCTTCCGGCCGGAGAGCAGCTCGTAGAGCACCACACCCACCGAAAAGATGTCCGCCCGGTGATCGATGCGCTCCCCGCGGATCTGTTCCGGCGCCATGTAGTTGAGCGTGCCCATCATCATGTGGCTGCCGGTCAGCTCGGAGGTCATGAGCCGCGCCAGACCGAAATCCAGGATTTTCAGCGTCCCGGTTTTCGTGATGAAGATGTTGGCTGGCTTGATGTCGCGATGAATCAGGCCGCGGGCGTGGGCGTACTCCAGGCCGCAGCAGATGTCGGCGGCTACCTCCACCTTCCGCCGGATGCCCATTTTCTCCGGCCGCGCCATGCGGCTCAGCAGATCCTCGCCTTCGAGCAGCTCCATGGCGAGGTAGGGCTGTCCTTCGTGCTCGCCGAGATCGTGAATGGTGATGATGTTCGGGTGCGACAGCTGTCCTGCGCCCCGGGCCTCGCGGATGAAGCGCTCGCGCACGTCGGGCTTGTCCTCGATGGGCGCCGAGATCACCTTCAGGGCCACGACGCGCTCGAGCAGCGTGTCGAACGCGCGGTAGACGACGCCCATTCCGCCCTGGCCGAGCTTCTCGAGAATCTGATAGCGGCCGATGTTCGTCATGCAGCCTGGAAAGCGTGCCGCCGGCTTGGGGGGGCCGGACAGACGGCAAGTCGCGCCGGCGGCGGGTCGATGATAGCACGGCCTACTCTGCTCCCTGGCGCAGGTCCACCTTGACCCGCTGTCCTCCCCGCCCCACGGAGGCGCGCACCTCGATGGGCCGGCAGCAGACCGAGCAGTCCTCGATGTAGCGCTGCTCGGGTCCGCCGCTCTCGTCGATCTCCAGGTCGATCGGCTCGCCGCAGTAGGGACACCGCGCCACGACGTCCATCCCGCCAATCGTACCAGCGTTTTTCTTGTTGACGGTCTACAGCGCCCCGCGTCGTCGTGGTCAGCGAGCGCCTCGCGCGCCGGTACTGGAAGGACGAAAGTCCGGTCGATCGCCGCATCAGCTTCGACGGCGGCGAGACCTGGAACACTATCGTCGGGGTGGTCGGCGACGCGCGCAACGTGCTGGCCGAGGCGGCAGCGGATGCGATCTACGGCCCCATTCTCCAGACCGGTCAGCTCTCGACGACCTGGCTCGTGCGGACTGCCACCGATACCGCGACGATGTCGCGGCAGGTGCGCGCGGCGCTGCGCGAGGTCGACCCTGAACAGCCGGTGGATCGGTTCCGCACGCTGGAGGAGGTGCGCGCCTCGGCGCTGGCGCCGTCGCGGCTGACCGCCACGCTGGTCGGCATCTTCGCGACGCTCGCGCTGACGATCACCGCGATCGGCATCGGCGGCGTCATCGCGTTCTCGGTGAGCGAGCGGGTCCAGGAGTTCGGCGTGAGGATGGCGCTCGGGGCACAGCGGCGCGAAGTGCTCGACATGGTCCTGCGGCAGGGACTGTCGCTCGTCGCGATCGGTCTCGGGCTCGGCGCGCTCCTCCTGACGCGCCTGATGACGAGGCTGCTCTACGCCGTGGAACCGACGGACGCGCCGACCTTCGTCGCCGTCTCGGCGGTTCTGCTCGTCGTCGGGGTCGTCGCCTGCTTCCTGCCGGCACGCCGCGCGGCGTCGGTCGATCCGCTGGTGGCGCTCCGGACTGTATGAGGGTGGCTCATGGTGCTCAAGGTGCTCAGTGTGCTCACAGTGCTGTCGGTGCTCACGGTGCCGGCAGCCGCACAAACGCCGGCGCCGCCAGAGGCGCTCGAAGGGCTCGAACCCGTTCTGCTCACGCAAGGTAAGGAAGTCCCCGGTCAGGACAAGCTGGCGGTCGTCCACGGCCGGTTCAAGTACTTCTTCTCGACCGCGGCCACGAAGGCGGCGTTCGAGAAGGACCCGCCGCGATACGCGGTCCAGCTGGAAGGCACGTGCGCGAGGATGGGCCCCTGGGTAGGAGGCGACCCGAACATCTACTCGGTTCATGACGGCCGCATCTACATGTTCGGGAGCGCCCACTGCAAGGATCTGTTCGACGCCGCGCCTGCGAAGTATCTGGAGCCGGCGCTGGCGCCGCTCGCCGCGACGGCGGCCGAGTCGGCGGTCGCGCGCGCAACGCTCGACAAGGCGGCGGCGGCGATGGGTGCGCTCGACACTGTGACGACCTTCGAGGAGCGGGCGTCCCAGTCGCGGCCGCCGCAGGGAGGAGCGCTCATTTTCAGAACAGATCGCAGCGTGATCGCCATTGGGAGGAAGACGTCATGAACTCGCGTGGATTGCTTACGCTCGCGGCCTGCGCCGCAATCGCTCTTGGTATCGGCACGGTGGGCGCGGCGGTGCTGTGGCACGACGAGCTCGTCCAGCCGCAGACGCGCAGCGCGCCGCCGCCGGACGACCTTCCTGTTGCATTCGTCCTGACACAAGGCTCGACCATGATCGACTTCGCGGGGCCGTGGGAAGTCTTTCAGGACGTGATGCTGACCGAGGGCGGCGGGATGCGCCATCCGTTCCGGCTCTACGTCGTCAGCGACAGCCGCAAGCCGATCCGCGCGTCGGGCGGGATGCAGATCCTCCCGGACTACACGTTCGAGGACGCGCCACCTCCAAAGATCGTCGTCGTGCCCGCGCAGCGCGGCGCGCCGCAGGTCGCCGACTGGTTGCGTCGCACGCGCAAGGACGCGGAGGTCGTGATGTCGGTCTGCACCGGGGCATTCCAACTCACCGAGGCCGGCCTGCTCGACGGCAAACCAGCCACGACGCATCACGACTACCTCGACCGGTTCGCCACGCGCTTTCCGAACGTCAAGCTGCAGCGCGGCCTGCGCTTCGTGAAGAGCGACGACGTCGTCTACACGTCGGGCGGTCTCAGCTCCGGCATCGACCTCGCGCTCCACATCGTCGAGCGGTACTTCGGTCGCGCGGTCGCGGAGCAGACAGCGATCTATATGGAGTACTAGGGCAGATGGAAGGATGCTCAAGTACGAAGTACGAAGTACGAAGTACGAAGGACGAAGGACGAAGGCTGAAGCGAGAACGAACACCTCGGCTTGGTCCTCATAGCGGCCGCGATCGCGACGCTCTCGCGCACTACCTCGAGCGTCGCTTAGTTGCTTAGATCTGTTCGGAAGGAGCCTTGCGGGATCTGGGGCGGCCGCTGTGCCCGCGGGGCGTGCGGGGGCCCGTACGACGGGGCTTCGGGCCTGCGCCGCCGCCCGCCGGCTTGCGCCGCCGGGGCG
>JBOGJB010000477.1:0-8542 GCA_050745085.1 Vicinamibacterales bacterium | reverse complement strand
GACCAGGTCCGCACCCAGTACGACCCCAACAACCCCAATGCCGGACAGTTCGGTCCGCCGGGGCCGCAGCCGCCCGGGCCACAGGGCCCGCAGGCGCCGCCGCGCGCTCCCGAGGAGCCGCCCGCCGGCCGGCTGAGCAGTAACGCGATCAACGAGCGTATCGACCAGTTCCTGATCGCGAACGGCGCGCTCGTGCGGGTCAACGACGCGGGGCGCGACCACGGCCAGATCCGCGCGTTCCAGAACCGCACGTACGATCCCTCGAAGGCGCTGCCGACGGTCGTGCTGCGCAACGAGGACTACGGGCGTATCAGCCGCATCCTCGGCGACGGGACCCCGGTCGAGCTCGAGTTCACGATCGTCAACCAGGTCTATCCCGAGGGGAAGACGTCATACAACGTAATCGCCGAGATCCCGGGCGCCGACAAGAAGGCTGAAGTCGTCATGCTCGGCGGCCACCTCGATTCGTGGCACGCCGCGACCGGCGCGACCGACAACGCGATCGGCTGCGCGGTAATGATGGAGGCGGCGCGGATTCTCAAGGCCATCAGCGTCAAGCCTCGGCGGACGATCCGGGTCGCGCTGTGGAGCGGCGAGGAGCAGGGGCTGCTCGGCTCGAAGGCCTACGTGAAGGCGCACTTCGGCAGGTTCGAAGAGCCGAAGCCCGAGTTCGAGACGTTCAACGGCTACTTCAACGTGGATTCAGGGACGGGACGGATCCGCGGCGCGTCGATCTTCGGCCCCGCCGCTGCAGCGACGGTCTTGCGCGAAGCATTCACGCCCTTCGAGGATTTCGGCATCGTGGGCGCGGTTGCCACCCGCAGCCGCCGCGCGGGCGGGACCGACAGCACGTCGTTCAACGAGGCGGGTCTCCCCGGCATCGGCCTCGGCCAGGATCCGATCCAGTACAACTCGCACACGTGGCACACGAACCTCGACACTTACGAGCGCATCGTCGAGGAAGACGTGAAGCGGTCGGCGATCGCGATCGCGGCGGTCGTGTATCACGTCGCGATGCGAGAGGAGCGGCTGCCGCGGTTCAGCAAGGAGGAGATGCCGGAGCCTTCGCGACCTCAGCGCACGACTCCTTAGCACAATGCCGAAGGCCGAAGGCCGAAGGGGATTGCGCTCGCCACCGCCGGCGAACAGTCTCGAGTGCAGTCCCTTTCGGCATTCGGCATTCGGCATTCGGCATTGACGTGATCACAGCCATCCTTTTTGTCTGGCCAGGCGCGCGGCCTCCACCCGGTTGCGCGCGCCGAGCTTACCGATCGCTTCAGACAGGTAGTTCCGCACCGTCCCTTCGGACAGCCTGAGGGCGCGGGCGATCTCCGGGCCGGATCGCCCCTCGCCCGCCATTCGGAGCACTTCGCGCTCGCGGTCGCTGAGCGGGTCGGGCTCGGTCCATGCTTCTGCGGCCAGCGACGGATCCACCGCGCGCCCGCCGGCCGCGACCCGGCGGATCGCGTCGGCCAGACGCGCTGACGGCGCGTCCTTCAAGAGATAGCCGGCGGCTCCCGCCTCGAGCGCCCGCCGGAGATAGCCGGGACGCGCGAAGGTGGTCAGGATCACCACGCGGCTGCGGCTTCCCTGCCGCTGCAGCTCCGCGGCGAGATCGAGCCCGGTCATCCCCGGCATCTCGATATCCGTGACGACGACGTCCGGCGCCTTCTGCAACGCGAGGGAAAGCGCGCTCGCCGCGCTGACCAGGAGCACCCTGAGCACGCTGAGCACCTTGAGCCCCCTGAGCACCTCAAGCCTCACGCCGGCAAGGTGACGGTGACGCGAGTGCCTGTCCGACCGTCGCATTCAACGGTCCCGCCGAGCGCCGCCACGCGCGCCCGCATGCCGGACAGCCCGGCGCCTTCCTCCGCGACTGCGCCGACGCCGTCGTCGGCGACGGCGAGGACGAGGCCGTGCCCGTTGCGCGAGAGGCTGATCTCGCAACGCCGGGCGCGGGCGTGGCGGATGACGTTGGTGATCGACTCGCGGAGCGCGAAGGCGAGCGTGCGTTCTTCGTCGCGGCCCAGACCGACCGGTTCGATCTGCGTGACGACCATCACGCCGGCCGCCTCGAGCGCCTCGCGGCCGCTGGCCAGCTCGTCCTGCAGCCGCTCGCCGCGGAAACCGGAAATCGCCTGCCGGACTTCGGTGAGCGCGTTGCGCGAGATTCGCTCGACGTCGCGGATTTCGCCCAGCGCGCGCGCGAGGTCCCGGTCCGCGATCTTGGACGCCAGCTCCGCCTTGAGCACGATGACCGACAGCGTATGGCCGAGCAGGTCGTGCAGGTCGCGCGCGATGCGCTCCCGCTCGGCGATCTTCGCCATGTGCTCGACCTCTTCCTGCGCGCGGGCGAGCTTGCGGTCCTTCCGTCTCAGCTCGGCGAAATGGACGTTCACGCCGCCGACGATCACGGAGAACACGACGGCCGGAATCCAGGCCTCCGGGCGAAGGCCGATCGTGACGGTCTCGACGCCAACGAGGAGCACGATCGCGGCGATCCACTTGAACGCAACGGCCGATGGACCGAGCCGATAGCCGAACGCGGCCGCATAAATGAAGAAACTCGCCGCGCCCGGGTTGCGTGGACTCACGAGCGCGCCCAGGGCGGCGATGGCGATGACGATGGGCATCGCCTGGCGGCCCCATACCCAGAAGCCCCGAAAGTACAACGCGAGAAACGCGGTCAGCACGACGGCGTCGACCGCCCAGTCGAGCACCGAGCGGTTGCCGTAGTACGCGTAGATGGCGTAGAAGCCCAGGTAGATGAGCCAGGCGAAGGGCGTCCAGCCCTCGGGGCCGTCCCGCGGCAGCAGGCGGAACCGCATGTCGCGCGTTACCGGAACCTCACGTCGTCAATCGTAAACCGGAACGGGCCGGGCCCCGTGGCCGAGAACAGCACACCGCGCAGATCCGAGCCGTCCAGTCCGAAGTCGGCGAGTGGCATCACGACCTCCTGCCAGTCCGGGCCAGCCTTGAACGGGCGCGACGCCGGGATGTTGCCGAGGCGCATCGCGAAGATCATCACCTGGAACTCGGCGCCGTCCCCCTTCGTCCAGAACGCAACCTCCTTGAACTTCGAGAGGTTGACGGGCGTCATCGGCGTCGCCGCCGGGAAGAACATCGCGCCGGCCCACGCAAACGGCGCGCCGGCGTTGATCGTACCCGTCACGTCGAGCGCGCCGGCGCTCTTGCGCGCGCCCCCTTTCACCACGCGCAGCTCCGCGGTGGACTTCCCGCCGAGCATGCTGTCGGTCGACACCTGCCAGCCGGCGCCGAAGTTCGCGGAGGGCGTGTCGCCGGCGTCAAAGTCGCTGACCGCGCCGTCACCGGCCGCTTCTTCCGGCGCCGCAGTCGTTTCCTCCGCGCCACGCGGCCGCTCCAGCCGTACGCCTCCCTTCCAGATCACAACGATGTCGCGCGTGGCGAGGATATCGCGCGTGGGGTCACCATTGACGAGGATGAGATCGGCGCGCAGACCCTGCGCGATCCGCCCGCGGTCCTTCAGGCTGAACGCACGGGCGGGCGTCGAGGTCGCGGCGGCAAGCGCCGCGGCGGGCGTCAGACCCGACTCGACAAGGAGGCGCAACTCGCGATGAATGCTGGCGCCGTGGGTCGTGCCCGGGTTGGGCGCATCGGTGCCGGCGAGAATCGGCACGCCCTTCTCGTGCAGCATGCGTGTCGCGGCTTTCGCATTGTCGAGTGTACGGCGTGCGTTCGGCCGCTTCGGAAAGCTGCGTCGAAGGCCCACACGGTCTGCGCCGTTCAAGTACGGCGCAACCCGTGCGTCATCAACGAGCTCGGCCCCGCTCGACACGCCCGTCGTGCTCTCGTTCACCGAGAGCGTCGGGACGACGAATGCCTTCGCACGGACCGCGCGGTCCACGAATACCCCGTCGGGCGGCTCGTCTGCAAAAATATGGATCAGCGCGCTCGCGCCCGCGTCGAGCGCCTCTTCCGCGTCCCGCTTCGACCCGATGTGTACGACCGCCAGTTTGCCGCGCCGCTTGGCCGCCGCGATCGCCGCCGCCATCGTGTCGCGGGAGATCGTGGGGATCGTCCGCATGCCGTAGGTTCGTCCATCGTCATATACGATCTTGATGTAGTCGGAGCCTTCGGCGATGCGCGCCTCCACGAACGCATCGACGTCCCCCAGACCCGACACGGTCGGGATCGGCATCCCGTACTCGGTGCCGTGGCCGCCCGGCGCGGTCAGCAGCGTGCCGGCCGAGAACAGGTCCGCCCGGCGCGGCGCGCCGGCCGCTGACGCCTGTGCAATCCGCATCGCGGCCGCGAACCGGTGCTCGGTGAACATGTCCAGCTCCGTCGTGACGCCGAACACGAGCGCTCGCTCCAACGCGTCGCCGAACGCGTGGGTGTGCGCGTCGATCAGTCCCGGCAGCAGCGTCTTCCCGGCGCCGTCCACGACCGTCGCTCCGACCGGCGGCCTGTAGTCGTCGTCGACGTCGAGGATCGTGCTGTCGCGAAACGCGACGTTCGTACGCTCGATGGCGCGCTCGCCGTCGAAGACTCGCACGTTGGTCACGACGGTAACGGCGCGTCCCGCCTGCGACTGCCCGCGGGCGCCGCCGACGATGCCCAGGGCGATGAGCGCCACGCCAGCCGCCGCAAGGGTCACGATCCTAGCCATACGTCTTCCCTTCGTCGTTGCGATAGCCCCACAGGGCCAGCGCGAGAAACAGGCATGTAAACCCGGCGAGCGCCGCGACGTGCGACCAGAGCGGCGCGCCGCGATCGGCGCCGAGCGCCGAGAGCGCGAGCTGTCCCAGGTGGTAGGCCGGTATGAACGTCGCAATGGACTTGATGACGTTCGGCAGCACTTCAATCGGGATCCACAAGCCGGAGGCGAACGCCATCGGCAGGTACAGCAGATTCACGATCGGCGGCGCCGAGTTCGGGCCGGCGAAATACCCGATCGCCAGCCCCATCGCGCAGAACGGAATCGCCCCGACGACGAGCGTCACGGCGAGCCGCGCCCACGTCAAGGGTGCGAGGCGCACGCCGCCGAACGCCACGCCGATCGTCGAGAGCAGCAGCACGATCACCGCGCCGAAGATCAGGCACACGACGAGCTTCGCGAAGAAGTATGCGGTTGGCGGCATCGGCGTGGCTCGCTTGAGCAGCATCCAGCCCTGGCCGCGCTCGATGGCGACACCCGCGCCGAAACCGAAGAGGCCGGATCCGATGACGCCGAACGCGCCGTAGGTCGCGATCAGGTAGGTGGCCATCGAGACGCCGCCGGCGCCGCGTCCCGAACCGAAGGCAAGACCGAAGAGGATGTAGAACATCACCGGAAAGGTGACCGACGGGATCGCAAAGGCCGGAATGCGCACCAGCTTGAGGAACTCGTACTTCGCTTCGAGGGCGTAGACGCGGGCGGCGATAGCGGTCATCGCGTCACCGCTTCCTTCACCGGACTCGTCAACGCGATGAACGCTTCCTCGAGGCCGGCGCCGGTGATTTCGAGCCCCGCGAGCGACGGGTCGCGCATGAGTAGCTCGCGCGCGAGCGTTTCGGCGTCGCCGGTCAGCAGCTCCACAGCCGCGCCGTCACGCCGCATCGAGTGCACGCCCGGCAGCAACGCGAGCGTCGCGTCGCCGAGCGCCGTCACGCAGCGCACGCGCCGGCCGGCGGCGCGCGCCTTGATTGCGTGCGGCGGACCGTCGGCGACGATCCGGCCGGTGCTGAGGACGATGATTCGATCGGCAAGCGCGTCCGCCTCCTCGAGGTAGTGCGTCGTGAGCAGGATGGTCCGGCCGGCCGACGCGAGCCGTCGCACCTCCTGCCAGAAACCGCGTCGGGACTCGACGTCGAGGCCCACCGTCGGCTCGTCGAGAAAGAGCATGTCGGGATTCCCGCAGATCGCGAGCGCAAACAGGACGCGCTGCCGCTGTCCGCCGGATAGAACCCCGTACTTCCGGTCGGCGACGTCGCTCAGGCCGGCGGTCGCCAGCGTCTCGTCGACCGTCATCGGCGAAGGGTAGTAGCTGCAGAACAGGTGCACGTGCTCGCGGACTTTCAGCGTGTCGGGAACCCGGGCAATCTGCAGCATGACGCCGGTGCGCCGGCGGGCGGCGATGTCGCGCGGCTCGTGGCCGAACAGCCGGGCGCTGCCCCGCGTGGGGCGCGTCAGCCCCAGCAACAGCTTCACCGCGGTCGTCTTGCCGGCGCCGTTCGGTCCGAGGATCGCGGTGACACGCCCTCGCTCGAGCGCGAAGGACACGGCATCGAGCGCGGTCACCGCGCCGTAACGTTTGGTGGCGTCCCGAAGTTCGGCGACAGGAGGCTCAGGCATGGCGACGAGTCTGCCTGCGCCGACCTCGGAATGATAGTGCGGGGTTTCAGCAAAACGGCATGACAGTCGTCATGCCGCCGTATCTCGTGGCGGGCAGGGCTCTTAGGCTGCGCCGATGGCTGGCGCGCTCTCCGTGACGCGTGGAGGGCGGGCCTCAGGCCCGCCCTCCGCAGATTCTAGCGGCCGATCGTCAGCCGATCGACAACGTTTTTCACGCCGTCGGTCTCGCGCGCGATGCGGAGCGCTTCATCTTTCTCAATCTGGGTCTTCACCGTGCCGATGAGCGTTACGACGCCGGCGGAGGTGTCGATGTCAATCTTCAACCCGGCGACGTCCGGATCCGCCAGGAACTTCGTCTTCAGCGCGCTCGTGATCATGGCGTCGCTGGCCGCGTCCCCGATCCGTCCCGCGGTGGCCGCGGCGGAATCACCGAAGCCCGTGCCGGCCGCCGCAGCGGCGACGGTCAAGTTATCGACAACGCTCGCAACCCCGTCGGTCGAGCGGGCGATCTGCACCGCCTGCTCCTTCGCCGCCGTAGACGGGACCTCGCCGGTCAACGTGACCACACGGTCCTTCGTATCGACGTTGACCTGGTAGGCCTTGACCGTGTCGTCGGCGGCCATCCTCGACTTCACGGCGGTCGTGATGCCGGCGTCTGATTTTGCGCAGGCGGCTGTCAGCAGGACGACACCGATCGCGCAGGTCAGTCCGGCGAATCGCTTGAACATATTGGGTCCTCCTGGTTGAGCTGCAGTTGTGCAGCCACCAAAAGGAACCTGAGAGCATCAAGCGTACCAGTTAAGGGATGAAGCCCTTTTCTTTGAAGCGGCGGTAGCCGTTCGCCGTCAAACGGTCGAGCTCATTGAAGAGCTTGGTGTCCGGCTCGCGAAAATTGAAGCAGGATTTTCCCTGCATCCGCTTCTTCAGCTCCGGCGACGCGGCGTCGAGCAGATCCGGGAACGCGTAGACAGGCATTAAGTGGTACGAGACGTACGCTCTGCCGGTCCTGACGGATCCGAACCAGAGATCCCGGCCTCGACTCTGCTCGGTGGCCGGCCCCATGACGACCCGCCAGACGAGCGCGCCGGTGTCGGCGCTCCACGCCGTGAGGACGCCGGTCGCGCCAAGCGTGTAGAGCCGACCGCCGACGACGAGCGGCGTCGAGTTCGGTCCCTTCGCCATCCGGACCGCGTACTGGTTCTTGCTGAAGGGGGCCGCGTACTTCTGCTGCCAGATGACCTGGCCGTTGGCGGCGTCGATTGCGCTGACCAGCTCGTCAGGATCGCGGCGGCTGTGGACGAACACCCGGCCGTTCGCCGCGACCGGCGACGAGTAGCCCTCGCCGATCTCGACGCGCCACGCGCGACGGAGCGACGCGGGCCAGTCGCGGGGCACGGTCGCCGGGGACACGACGCCGTCACGCGTGGGGCCGCGCCACTGCGCCCACTCCTGACCGCCGACAGTTTGGCCGAACAGGAGGATGCCAGCCAGCACAATCGATCCGCGCACCGGCACTCGAGCACCTTGTGCACCCGCACCACGTGCACCTAATGCACCGAGTGCACGCAGTGCACCGACTCGAATCACCATCTAATGCCCGTGGATGTCGTGGACATAGTGTGACCGCGCTTCAACCTCGGCCAGCTTCACCGAGGCGTAGAGGCACGCCTCTCTGAGCAGAGCCTTCTGCACGTCGACTGGCAGCGCGGCAATCGTGAGGGGATCGTACCCGTGCGACACGAGGTATTCGTCGATAAACGCACGTTCGAGCTCCGCGGTTAGATCCACGAGCGGGGGGATGTCGAACCGTTCTGCGCTCATGGACACCTCCAACCTGGAGCCGGCGGTCGTCCGGACGTCGAAGACGCTTGATGTTCCGGCCCTTGAAGCGGCATCTTACTCCCTTCACGGGCGACTGAGCACCCGAATCGGCACAAGAGTCTCGACCGTATCGCTGCCGCTCGTGGCCGCGATCGCGACGAGATAGTCGCCTGGCGCGGCGAAGGAGAGCGGCAGATCGACTTCGTGCGTCGCGTCCTCGCCCGCCGCCGGCGTCACGGGGAGCACGACCCTCACCTGTCCGTTGCGATCCAGGAACTTCGCCGA
Source organism: Vicinamibacterales bacterium (assembly GCA_050745085.1). Lineage (GTDB taxonomy): Bacteria > Acidobacteriota > Vicinamibacteria > Vicinamibacterales > 2-12-FULL-66-21 > DATAEE01. Next base: position 120 of record JBOGJB010000477.1, on the reverse strand, counting down.
CGCGACCGCGGCACCAGCCTCGGCGCCGTACACCGCGAACCGGAGGAGCAGCCGCTCCGTTCGAATGAACTCACGCCCGGGCTGTGGCGCGCGCGGGGCGGCGCTTCGCCCGGCCGCACC
>JBOGJB010000476.1:0-2793 GCA_050745085.1 Vicinamibacterales bacterium | reverse complement strand
CGGTAGTACTCCGCCTGGTGCACGCGCCCGCGCGGCCGCCCGACCGCGCGCGTGAGTAGCGGGCCGCGCAGGCTCGCGCGATATCCCCAGCGTTGCGGGATGCGGGCGCGCCGCGCGACCCAGGCAGATCCGAACGAGTTGGTCATCAGGATCGCGAGATCGGCTCGAGCGTCCCGCACCATCGCGATCTCGCCCCTATTCCCCCGCTTCTGGTCGAGCGCGACGACTTCGTCCGGCGCGGCGTCGGTCCCCTCCCTGAAGATCGGCGCGAACGCCGCCGGCAGCGCGACGATCAGGCGCCCCTGCCCTGAGCCGGCCGAAGGGTCACACAGCCCGGCCCGCGCCATCGCCAGCGCCGGCAGCGCCATGACGATGTCGCCGAGCCAGTTCGGCAAGCGAACCAGGACTCTATCGATGTTCATCTGCGGGCTCGTCGGAGGCGGCCGCGGGAAACATGCCCGACACGGATGGAACGGGTTCGAAGTCGCGCCAGCGACGATGCATCCAGAGCCAGAGCTCGGGATACCGCCGCACGTACATCTCCAGCACGTCCGTGCAGCGTTGGGTGAACTCGCGCACCATCTCATGCGAATCGTCCGCAGCGGCCGCCGCCTGGCGCGGCGGCTCGACGGCGTGCTCGTAGACCATCCGGTAGCGACTGCCGCCGATTGGCAGCGCGAACACGGGAATCACGCGCGCTCCCGTCCGCAGCGCGATCGCCGCCAGCGCGGAGGTCGTGGCCGCCGGCCGGTTGAAGAAGTCGACCGGCACGGCATCGGTGCTCTGGATATGCTGATCGATGAGCAGCGCCACGCTCTGGTTGGCGGCGAGGAGCCGCAGCACGCGGCGGATCGCTCCCTTGCGATAGATGACAGAGTTGCCGGTGCGCGTCCGCGCATGTTCGAGGAGCGCGTTCAGCCGCGTATTGTCGAGCGCGCGCGCCAGCACCGCGAGCGGCGGCAGCGCCAGCGGGTGCGCCATCGCGTTGAGCTCCCAGAACCCGAAGTGCCCCGTAAAGAAAAGGACGCCGTGTCCCGCGGCGACCGCCGAGTGGGCGTGATCGAGCCCTTCGAACTCGACGCGTTCGAGCATCTGCTCGGGGCTCATCGTCGAGAACTTGAGCAGCGTCGTCAGCAGGCGGCCGAAATGACCGAAGGTCGCGCGCGCGATTCGCCGGCACTCGCGCTCGGACCGCAGGGGGAACGCCGCCCGCAGATTCCGGATCGCGAGCCGGCGGTGCGGCATATCCAGCGCGTAGAAGACAAGGCCGATCCCGCTGCCCAGCGAGTGGACCAGGCGGTGCGGCATCAGACGGACGCCGGCGAGCACCGCGCGGACCGCGAGGTACTCGAAGAGGTGGCGGAGGCGCTTCACGGGCGAGCCTCCGCCGCGTCGAAGCGGCTTGGGCTCCGCAGGCGGGCCTCCGCGAGTCGTCCGCGCAGCCACGCGTCGAACTCGCCATCAGGCTCGATCGCCACCTCGAGCGGCAGCACGATGACCGGCAAGGCGATCGGCTCGTGCGGCGCGAGGCGGACGGCGTCCTTCGCGGTCGTCAGCAGGGCGCGCGCGCCTGCCGCACGCGCGCGCGCGACGATCGCATCCACCTCCGCGCGCGCGTAGGGATGGTGGTCATCGAAGTAGAGCGCATCGGCAACCGTCCAGCCCGCCTCCTTCGCGCTCGCCGCAACGCGCTCCGGATGCGCGATGCCCGCCACGACGAGGACGGGGCCCGCGGTCGGTTCGATCGTCTCATCCGAACCCAGGAGTTTCGCGGGAAGTGTGCGGCGCAGCAGCTCGAAGGGGGTCAGACCCCATTTTTTCGAAGAATGTAAGTCTCCGTGCGGCATCAGGCTGGACTTACGTTCTTCGAAAAAATGGGGTCTGACCCCGTCCAGAAGCACCGCGTCCGCAGCGGCGATCGTGTCGAGCGGCTCGCGCAGACGGCCGGCCGGCAGCGTGCGGTCCGACAGATCGGCCTCGGTCACGATGAGAAGATCGATGTCGCGCGCCAGCGCCAGATGCTGGAACCCATCGTCCAGCAGATGAACCGTGCAGTCGAACGTTCGCTCAGCCAGGCACCCGGCGAGGTACCGATCCTTCGACACGAGCACCGCGACGCCGTCGGTATCGAGCGCGAGCATCAGCGGCTCGTCCCCCGACTCATCGAGCTTCCCCACGACGCGATCCGGCTCGCGGACGACGACGACCCCGTCGCGCGGGCGGACGCGGCCGTAGCCGCGGGTCAGGATCGCCGGGCGCTCGCCCCACGTGACGAGCCGGCGCGCGAGGTGCGCGACGGTCGGCGTCTTCCCGGTCCCGCCGAGCGACAGGTTGCCGACGCTCACGACCGGTCGGGCCAGGCCACGGCGGGTGTACGGGCGCCGCGTGTACCAGCGGCGGCGGGCGCGGGCGGACGCGGCGAAGATGTCGCTGATCAATGCACCAGACGGAAGGGACGGACGACCGCGCCGGAGCGCGCGTCCGGCGGAAACACACGCGCGATGGCGTCGAGCGTCCGGTGCTTCGCGCCACGGTTCGCCTCCACGAGCGCGCGTGCCGCGGCCCCCAGCCGCGCCCGGCGGACCGGATCGCTCAGCAGTCCGGCCAGCGCGTCGGTCAGCCCGGCCTCGGACGACACCTGCTCCGCCGCGCCGTTGTCGAGGAACGCCCGCGCGATCTCGGCGAAGTTCTGCATGTGCGGCCCGAAGAGAATCGCTTTCCCGAAGACCGCCGGCTCGAGGATGTTGTGCCCGCCGGCCTTGACCAGGCTGCCGCCGACGAAGACGAGCGTGG
>JBOGJB010000475.1:0-2599 GCA_050745085.1 Vicinamibacterales bacterium | reverse complement strand
GGCGTAGAACTCGTCGCCGGCCTGGAACGCAGGGTCGACCCTCGGGTCGACGAACCAGCGGTCCTTGTCTCTGCGCGGATGCCGGAACTTGGCCGAGGCGTCGAAGTTGACGGCCGCCACGAACGCGAGCCGGCGCTCGCGGTTCATGATCACGCTGAAGTGGTGATACTTCAGCTCGAAGGCGGTGGCGCCGCCGACGCCGTCCTGCCTGAACGCCTTCGCCCGCACGGCGTTCGAGAGGACGGGGAGCGGCACCGGCAGGCCGAGGAACTTCGGCCGATAGCCGGGCCGGCCCGCGTAGTTCGGTTCGGGCTTGATGGCTTCGAGGCCGGGCTCCGACTCATCGCCTGAGAGGAGCCGCGTCGCGGAGCCCTGGTCCGGCGCATCGAGACCGCCGACGGTCCCGAGCGCCACGGCGACGCGGATCGGCAGCGTGATCGTGAGCACGTTGCCCGACATCACGGCCGCCGGCGTGCTCGCGCGCACGGACAGCCCCTGCGCGTCCGCGCGCGCGGCCTCCGGTGCCGTGGCAAAAGATCTCGACGGCTCCGGAGACGCGAGGAACTCTCGACGCAGCTCCTCTTCGTGGGGACGAATCTTCGCCGCCTTGATGTGCTTGACGAGCCGCGACACCCTGACGCCCTCGTTGGCGACCCAGGCCAGACGGTCCGGATCGTCGCGTCCTTTCCTCCAGAGCTTGCCGTCGACGTCGAGCGGCTTCCCGGCCTTGTTCGTCTTCGGCACGCCCGAGTGGTGGAGCGCGATTACTTCCCACTGATCGTTGAACACCGGCGATCCGGACGACCCACGCTCGGTGTCCGATCCGTAGTGCGCGAAGAGCTCGAGCAGGTCGAACAGCTGGTTCTCGCGGATCACCACCTGCTTCATCTCGCCGCGCGGGTGCTGGATGATATTCACCATCTCGCCGATCCGGATCTTCCCCTCCTCGCCAATGAGCGAGCACCAGGTGTACTCGCCGAGCGACCGGCCCTGATGCGACGAGGACTTGACCGCCACCAGCGCGTAGTCCAGCTTCGAGTCCGTCAGGAAGAAGGTCTTCGGCTCGAGATCGAAGCGATGGAGGATGAGCGGCTGGCCGAAGCGGTCCACCTGATAGTCGAACTCCACGCTGCTGGCGTCCGCCTCCTCTTCGTCCGCGAGCACGTGGTTGTTCGTCATCAGCAAGGTGGGCGACACGAGAAACCCCGTGCCGAACGCCTGGCGCCCGCCGCCGAGGCTCGTGACGACGCGGCCCACGCAGCGGTTGATGTACAGACCTCGCTCGAGGAAGTCGATCGAGAGGAAGTCGCGCGTGGCGCCGATGACGCGCTCGACGAAGGCGTTGCTGATCTCGTCGGCGGTCACGGGCCGACGCGCGGCGAGCGACGCCAGCTCGGGAGTCAGCGTCTCGACCCGGACCGAGGACCGGCGCACGCGGTCGAGGAGGCGGTTCACGCGCTTGGCGAGCCGTTCCTTCGTATCCGCTTTGTCATACCGCCTCTGCTCCAGCATGCGGCGTGTTTGTCGTCGCACGCCCTGCCGCTGCCGCCAGTGCTTCGCGGCGCTGCGCATGATGCCGTAGTCGAAGGCTTGCTTGTTCGGTCGAGTAGCCATCTATTTCAACCAGACCCTGAGCTGGACTTCGCGGCGCCCGGCGTTGACGCGTTCAACCGTGAGGATGCACGCGACGCCCTGCCAGTTGAACTCGAACGCGTCCCCCGCGCAGGTCACAGAGGCGGACCACGCGCGCCCGGGACCGAGGCCGGCGGCCAGGCGATCGATGTCGACCGGCGCCGAGCTGCTGCTGCCGGTCGAGAGCGGCCGCCCGGGCGCCAGCACCTGCACGGTGAACGGGCGAGACGGCCAGCCCGGCGATACGTCGCCGACGTGCACGTACCCTTCCTCGCGCGACCCGGGCAGCCGGAACGCGCCGAGCCGCTTCGGCCCGAGCGTGAGCGAGGCCACGGGCTTTCCGCCGTCCATGGTGAACCGCAGATCGTGCGTGAGATCGATCGTGTTTCCGTCGGTCAGCTCGACGCGCGCGCGGATCAGAAAGGTGCCCCAGCCCGACGTGGTCAGCGGAAAGCCGCGGAGCCCGCAGCCGCGCGCGCAGACACGCTGCACCGGGTTCGTGAAGCTCGGATGCAGCCTGTACTCGACGCAGCGAATCCGCCGCAGGGCGTCTTCCGATCCCTTCACGAACACCGTCCACTGCCACCAGCCGTCGCGCACCTTCGTCGACACGTTGTCGAGCCGCACGGCCGGCGAAGCGGATCGCGGCGCCTGGAGGAGGAGCGTATGCCGCAGATCCTGCGTGCGACCGTCCTTGAACGTGACGCGGATGCCGACCTCGAACGTCCCCCACGCCTCCGCGTCGAGCTTGAACGGCTGCCGCGGATCCCCCATGGCGCAGACCTGCCGGACAGGATTCGGAAGCGACTTGTGCAGGGAGTACTGCACGCAGCGGATCTGGTCGAGGCGGTCGCGCGGGCCCTGAAGAAAGATCGACCAGCTCCAGCGCCCGTTGTCGAGATAGCGCGACGTGTTGGCCGCGCGGAGATCGCCGGCGCGCGCCGTCTGTCCTGCGCTCGCCGCCCCG
>JBOGJB010000474.1:0-5111 GCA_050745085.1 Vicinamibacterales bacterium | reverse complement strand
GCCTGATGGGCTGCTCTTCTTCAACGGTCTGGGCGGCTTTACGCCGGACGGCCGCGAGTACGTGATCCGCGTGGACCCGGCGTCCGGCAGGTCGAACGGATGGCCGCCTGCTCCCTGGTCCAACGTCGTGTCCAACGCGCGCTTCGGGTTCTGCGCGACCGATGGCAACACGGGCTACACGTGGTCGGAGAACAGCCACGACAATCGCCTCACGCCGTGGCGAAACGATCCCGTGGCGGACCCGCCCGGCGAGGCGGTCTATATTCGCGATGAAGACACTGGAGCGTTCTGGTCGGCGACGCCGATCCCCTCGCCCGACAACTCGCCGTATCTGGTGCGGCACGGCCAGGGTTACACGATCTACGAGCATGCGGCGGCCGGCCTGGCGTCGCGGCTGGAAGTCCTCGTGCCGCCCGACGATCCTGTGAAGCTGTTCAGGCTCCGCCTTCGCAACGACGGCCCGGGCCCGCGACGGTGTTCCGCCACGCTGTACGTCGAGTGGGTGCTCGGAGACCTGCCCCACCGGACCGCACCGCACGTGGTCACCTTCGTCGATCCGGCGACTGGCGCGCTCATGGCCCGCAACCCGTTCCGGCCCGACTTCGGCGAACGAGTCGCGTACATCGATTCCGATCGGCTGGAACGCACGGTGACAGGCGATCGCACCGAGTTCCTCGGGCGCAACGGTGCGCTCGCGGCGCCGGCCGCGCTCGGCCGGCACGCGCTGGGCTCACGGACGGGCGCCGCGCTCGATCCGTGCGGCGCCATTCAAGTACCGATCGAGCTGGCGCCAGGATCGGAGACCGACGTCCTCTTCCAGCTTGGCGAGGCGGACAACGAAGAGATGGCGCGCACCTTGATCGCGAAGTACTGCCGAGAGGAGGAGGTTCAGCGGGCCTTCGCATCAGCGACGGAGCTCTGGAACCGCCGGCTCGCGACGGTGCAGGTCGAGACGCCGGACGCCGCGCTCAATCTGCTCCTGAACCGATGGCTCCTTTACCAGACGCTGTCGTGTCGCATCAACGGGCGGTCGGGCTTCTACCAGTCGAGCGGAGCGTTTGGGTTCCGCGACCAGCTGCAGGACGTACTGGCGTTGCTCTTCGCCGACCCACGGTGCGTGCGCGAGCACATCCTGGGGGCCGCTTCGCGCCAGTTCCTCGAGGGGGACGTGCAGCACTGGTGGCATCCGCCGGGAGGCCAGGGCGTGCGGACGCGGTGCTCGGACGATCGGCTCTGGCTGGTCTTCGCGACGCTGGAGTACGGCGACGCGACCGGCGACTGGTCGATCCTCGACGACGAGGCGCCGTTCCTCGAGGGGCGGCCGCTGAATCCGGGCGAAGACGAAGTGTACGAGCGTCCGGCGGTCTCATCCACCCGCGCGACGCTGTACGAGCACTGCGTCCGCGCGCTCACGCTCAGCATGGAAGTCGGGGACCACGGGTTGCCGCTCATCGGGACCGGCGACTGGAACGACGGCATGAACATGGTGGGTCGCGGCGGACGTGGGGAGAGCGTGTGGCTCGGATGGTTCCTGGCGGCGCTGCTGCCGCGGTTCACCGCGATCGCCGAATCCAGGCGGGACGAGCGGTTCGCGTGGAGGTGCCGTTCGTTCCACGCGCGGCTCGTGCCCGCCCTCGAGGAAGCGTGGGACGGCGGCTGGTACCGCCGAGCGTATTTCGACGACGGGACGCCGCTCGGGTCGGCGGCGAACAAGGAGTGCCAAATCGACTCGGTGGCCCAGTCCTGGGCGGTGATCGCGGGCGCCGGCAGCCCCACCCGGGCGCGGGCGGCGATGGAGGCGGTCGACGAGCGGCTGGTCTCGCGAGACGGCCGGCTGATCCGACTGCTGGCTCCTCCCTTTGACGCCATGACGCCGACGCCCGGCTACATCCAGGGATACCCCCCGGGGATTCGCGAGAACGGCGGGCAGTACACGCATGCGGCGCTGTGGGTCGTGCTCGCGTGGACGAGGCTGGGCGACGGCGATCGCGCCGCGGAGCTGTACGCGATGCTCAACCCGGTCATCCAGGCGGCAACCCTGGAGGACGTGGGTCGCTACCGCGTCGAGCCCTACGTCGTGGCTGGCGACGTGTATTCGGAGCGGCCGCACGCCGGGCGTGGCGGCTGGACCTGGTACACAGGGTCCTCGGGGTGGATGTATCGCGTCGGCGTGGAGGCGATCCTCGGAATCGAGCTGGACCACGGCGCTCTTCGGATCAATCCGTGCATCCCGCGAGCGTGGAAGGGCTACACCGCGGTCGTGCGAACAGACGGCGCGGAGTACCGCGTGTCGGTCGAGAACCTCGACGGAGTCTGCCGTGGGGTCACCCAGATCGAGGTAGACGGGCGTCGACACGCGGTCGGACCCATCTCGCTGATGGCCGATGGGCGGCCGCACGAAGTCAGGGTGGTACTGGGGCGGACGGGCGGCGAAGCGGAGGCGGAGCCTGCGGCCGTGAAACAGGAAGGTGTGTGAGAGGCGGTGTGCGGCTCAGCCGCTGTGTGAGAATCCGGCGCGGGCATCTCGGCCGCACCGGACCTCGCACAACCGAGTAGCCGGTCTGGCTTACCAGCGCGGCTCAGAGCGCTTGCGCGTCGACCGGCCGTCACCGCCGCCAAACCCGCCGGATCGAGGCGCCTGCGGCCGGGCTTCGTTCACGGCCAAGGAGCGGCCGCCGAAGGGCTGCTCGTTCAGCCGTGCGATGGCCGTCTCGGCGTCCGCTTCGGAGGCCATCTCGACGAACGCAAAGCCCCGCGCCCGGCCGGTGGCGTTGTCGCGCATGACGCGGACGGAATCGACCGTCCCGGTCTGCGCGAAAAGGTCGCGAAGCGCGTCCTCGGTGGTGTCGAAGGGAAGATTGCCGACGAACAACTTGCGATTCATGCTGCCAACTCCTGCATTCACGTGGAATGCTGCCCCATGCGGGACGGTTTCGGAAACCACCCGAGCGGTTATCGCTCTGGCTCGACGGGCATGCAGGAGGAGCGAGTCGGTTGAGGCTCGATCGACACTGACGCGGGTAAAGCGGCGGGCTCAGCTTCCAGACATTCCATTATACCTGTGAGGGCCTCGATCGCACACCGACACCGGAGCTGGCGAGCCGAGGCGATAGAACCGTCCAGAGGCGCGCGTGGGGCTCGACACCGCGCGGGTCTGCCACGGCTCCGCGGGCCGGAACACGCGGCTGCGCTCGATACTCTGCCGCTCCGCGGCGGTCCTGGTATTTGCACGTCCCCACTTTCTGAACGGGCGGCATCGAGAACGGTCGCGACGCCGGACGCCCCTTGCGCGGCAAACCGCCGCGACGGCCTCGCTCCGCCGCCGTGTTCTCTCTGACGCTCTTCCGGCCCCGCTCCGACAGACCCGCGCGCCGTCGATCCCCACGCGCTCTGGTCCAAGGCGCGGCGGGGCGGGGCGGCGGCCGCCGACCTCACGGTGGCGCCGCCTCGAAGCGCAGCCGGAACGCGCGCAAGCGAGAGTTCCGCGGCAACTTCCGTCCCCATGATCCGCGACGTCCGGATTAGCACAGGCGGTACTGGCCGTGTACGGGCCAAGGTCGAACGACCCGATAGTTGCCGCGCGGGCGTGAGCGTACCGAGCGGCGCGCGCGTTCCCGGCGCGAAGCCGTGCGGGAGGCGGCGGCCGCCACGCCACGCTGCGCCGCGTGGCACGAACGGGACGTGTTTCAGTATCACACCGATGTCTGTGCAAGGACGCGAGTGCCGTCTCACCAGTCAGTCGTCAATTCTTGACGCTCGCGTCTCGTTGCCAGCTCAGAAAGAGCGCGAGGGTCTCCAGACCCTGAAGCCGACATCCCTCAGATGGTGGGATTGCGCCGGTGGATGGCGAACTCGCGGTGGCCGAGGATTTCGGCCGCCGTCTGCTTGCCCGACGCGACCGCCAGCACTTCGGCGAACATCCGGTCGGCCGCGGCGTCGAGCGTGTCGGTGTCGTCCATGATGCCGCTCACGTCGAGGTCGATGTTATCCGCCATCTGGCGCGCCGTGCGAGCGTTGCCCGTCACCTTGATGACCGGGGCTATCGGGTTGCCGGTGGGCGTGCCCAGGCCCGTGGTAAAGACGACGACCTGCGCGCCGCCGCCGACCATGCCGGTCACCGACTCCACGTCGAGGCCGGGCGTGTCCATCACCGTCAGCCCCTTGCGCGCGATCGGCGCGGCGTAGCCGACGACGTCCTCGAGCGGGGCGCGCTCGCCTCCCTTGTGCGTGGCGCCGAGCGACTTCTCCTCGATCGTCGTGAGGCCGCCGCGGATGTTGCCCGGCGAGGGCTGCGTGCCGCGGATGTCGAGACCGAGCGAGCGTGCTTCGGTTTCGACGCGGCCGATGATCTGAATGAGGTGCGTCGCTGTGCTCTCGCGCGTGGCGCGGGCAGCCAGCACATGCTCCGCTCCCATGATCTCCGCGATCTCCCCGAGCACGGCCGATCCGCCGAGCTCGACGAGGTGGTCGGTCACCCGGCCGAGCGTCGGATTCGACGCGAGGCCCGACGTGTAGTCCGATCCGCCGCACTTGAGGGAGAGGACGAGCTCCGATGCGTCGCACCACTCGCGCTCCTGGTCCGCGAGCAGGGCGGCGAACGACCGCGCGATCCGTGTCCCCTTCTCGGTCGCGCGGATGGTGCCCCCTTCGGACTGGATGGCGACGATCTCGGCCGGCTTGCCGTGGCGCCGCGCCGCCTCGGCGAGCATCTGCGCGACGACCTGCTCGCAGCCGAGCGCGACGACCACGACCGCCCCGACGTTGGGATGCCGGCAGTACGCGGCGAGCGTGTCGTGAGTGACGCGCATGTCCGGCCCGAGCTGGCCGCAGCCAGCAAGGTGCGGCAGCGCGGTGCCGACGGGCGCCGCCGCGGCGGCGATCCGCTCGGCGACGACTGACGAGCAGATGACGGTCGGCACCACCAGGACGTGGTTGCGCGTGCCGACGCGGCCGTCCGGCCTCCTGTAGCCCTGAAACGCCGGCCGCGCGGTCATTCAGTCCTCCGCGTTGGCGACGACGATGCGCGGTCGGCGCCGTTCGGCTCGTCGGGCGGCTCGGCGAGACGCGTCTGGGGATCGCGCGCGCCGGGCACCGGCCCAAGGTCCCCGCGC
>JBOGJB010000473.1:0-6399 GCA_050745085.1 Vicinamibacterales bacterium | reverse complement strand
GCACACGACCTCGTGTCCGCGCCTCGCAAGCTCCCGGACGATCGCCGAGCCGAGATAGCCTGTTCCGCCCGTCACCAGCACTTTCATGTCGCGGTCAATCGTCTTGGGCCTTCGGCATTTGCGGCGTCAGAATACAGTATCCTCTTCAGATGCTCGGGCGTCAGAGAACCGGCTCCGTCGTGTGCGCCTGCGGGCGGCTCGTGGGCGTGCAGGACGATCGATGCCTCAATTGCGGGCGGTGGAACCCCGGATTGTGGGGCTTCGCTCCCTCGCTGCGTCGCTTCGGGAACGAGTTCGGTTTCATCGAGGCGGTCACGACCGCGTGCGTCTTGCTGTTTCTCGCGATGCTCGGTCTCTCGGTGATGATCGGGCGCGGCATCGAAATGCGTGGCCTCCTCGGCTTTCTTTCGCCCGCTGACGAGGTGATGCTGGTGTTTGGCGCCGCCGGCGCGTTCCCGGTGTTCAGGCTGGGGCACTGGTGGACGCTCCTGAGCGCCGGCTGGCTGCACGGTGGCCTGCTCCACATCCTGTTCAACATGATGGCGATCCGGCAGATCGGGCCGTCATGCTCGGATCTGTACGGCCCGGCGCGCACGGTCATCATCTACGTGCTCTCGAGCGTGACGGCGTTTCTGCTCAGCTCGTTCATGGGGTACTGGTTCGGCCGGATCCCGATCATCGGCGGCGCGCAACTCACCCTCGGGGCGTCGGGGTCGCTGTGCGGGCTGGTCGGCGCGATTCTCTACTATGGGGAGCGCGGCGGCAGCCGTCTGATCCGCAGCCAGATCGGCAGCTATGCGCTCGGGCTGCTGATGATGGGGTTCATGCTGCCGGGCATCGACAACATGGCGCACATCGGCGGCTTCGCCGGCGGGTACCTCGTCGGCAAGTGGCTCGACCCGCTGAGGCCGGAGCGACTCGACCATGTGCTCGGGGCGGTCGCGTGCCTGGGGGCCTGCGCGCTCGCCATCATCGCCTCCGTCCTCGCCGGATTCGGCTACCTCTAGGAGCAGCGCGTGCGGAAACCGGTCGTCCTGATCACGGGCGCGGGGGGCGAGATCGGTCACGGGCTGATCGATCGGATCGCCGCCGATCCGGCGCGCGGCATCGTCACGCTGGATCTGAACCCGCTCGAGCCGGCGCTCGCCGCGCGAGTCCAGCGCGAGATCACCGGATCGATCCTCGACCGCGGTCTGCTCGAGCGCGTGCTCGCGGAGTTCGACGTGCAGCTCGTCTTCCACCTTGCCGCGCTACTCTCGACCCGCTCGGAGTTCACGCCGGTGACCGCGCACCAGGTCAACGTCGAAGGCACCCTGAACCTGCTCGAGTTCGCGCAGCACGAGGCGGAGTCGCACGGGCGCCCCGTCGTCTTCATGTATCCGTCGTCGATTGCCGCCTACGGCCTGCCGGACCTTGCGACCAAGGCACGCGCGGGGCGCGTGGGCGAGGACGAATGGCTTCATCCGACGACGATGTACGGGTGCAACAAGCTGTATTGCGAGCAGCTCGGGAACTACTACGCGCGGCATTACAAGCAACTCTCGGCCGAGCCGCAGAGCGGCCGCGTCGATTTCCGCTGCGTGCGATTTCCGGGGCTGATCTCCGCGGCGACGGTGCCGTCGGGCGGAACGTCGGACTACGCGCCGGAGATGATCCACGCGGCGGCGAGGGGGGAGCCGTACGCCTGCGTCGTTCGTCCGGACACGCGCATCCCGTTCATGGCGATGCCCGACGGGGTGGAGGCGCTCCTCGCGCTCGCCGCGGCGCCGCGCGCGCGCCTGACGCGGACAGCCTACAACGTCCGCGCGTTCAACCCGTCGGCAGAAGAAATCCGCGACCTCGTGCTGCGCGCGTTTCCGGGCGCGCTGGTCACGTGGGAGACCGACGGGCGGCGGCAGGACATCGTCGACTCCTGGCCGGCGGACGTCAACGACGCCGCGGCGCGCGCGGACTGGAACTTCTCCCCGCGCTACGACTTCGAACACGCGCTGTCTGACTACTTGATTCCCGCGATCACGAAGCGTTCCAGCTAGACCCACTGAGGCGGAGGCGTGATCTCAGTGGCGGGCGTCGGACCGGGATCCGTCCGGCCCGGCGTCGTCGAGACGCGGCTCTCGGCGCGGACCGTCATGTCGCGGTCGATGAGGGTCTGGCACGAGAGGCGTACGCCGGTCAGCCCGCGCGCCTCGAGCACGGTCTTCTCGGCGACGGTCATCGTCGGCGGCTCGCCGCTGATGAAGGTCACGCGGCAGGTGGTGCAGCGCGCGTTCCCGCCGCACGCGTGCATCTGATCGATTCCGGCGTCCTGCTCGAGCGCGAGGACCAACCGCTTTCCGTGCGGCACGTCGAACGTGCCCACGCTTTCCACGGTCAACTTCGGCATGCATCCTCCCGCATCAGTCTACCTACTTTCGTCCGGCAACCCGGGGGGCTTCGCCACGCGTCAGCCCGACCGACCGACGCGGCAACGCGACGAGGCCGACCGTGAGGCCGGCGATCAGATCGTGAACAAAGGCGTCGCGCGAATACGTCCGAAGACAGGTGATCGACCGTGGCAGCGGAACAGGCATCCTGGAGTACGGGGACGCCGCGCGATCTGGGAAAGGCGAGCGTGTCGCCGCTCTGCTGCGAGTTTACCGCGGATCTCCGTATATGCTGAAACGTGGCGTCGCGCTCCGGCCCTCGGCTTCGCGGCCGCCACCCGTGATGATTCCGATTCCGCAGCTGCTCGAAGCCTACGCGACGGGGTTCTTCCCGATGTCAGACGGGGGACGGATCCGCTGGTACTCGCCCAACCCGCGCGGGATCATCCCGCTCGACCGGTTCCACGTGCCGCACCGGCTGGCGCGGGTCGTGCGGCAGGGCCGCTTCGAGGTCCGCGCGGACACGGCGTTCCGCCGCGTGATTGAAGCGTGCGCGGCCGACCGCGAAGAAGGGACGTGGATCAGCGCCGAGATCGTCGAGAGCTACTGTGCGCTGCACGAGGCCGGCTGCGCGCACTCGATCGAGGCGTGGAGCGACGGCCGGCTGGAGGGCGGGCTTTACGGCGTCGCGCTCGGCGGCGCGTTTTTCGGCGAGTCGATGTTCCACCACGCGCGAGACGCGTCGAAGGTCGCGCTTGCGGCGCTCGTCGACCGGCTGCGCGCGCGCGGATTCTCCCTGCTCGACGTCCAGTGGATCACGCCGCACCTCGAGACATTCGGTGCGATCGAGATTCCGCGGCGGCGCTATCTCATGGTGCTCGAGGAAGCCCTTCGGCTGGAGACGACCTTTCTTTAACCTCGCTGTCGATCGGCCATCGCCGTTCGACTCAGTGGACCGTGTACGGCTCGCTCAGGGTGAACTCGGCGATCCGCGCATCGAACGCCTCGCCGTCCCGCGTCACCATCTGATACGTACCCTTCATGGTTCCGAACGGCGTCTTCAGCGGACAGCGTGACGTGTACTCGAACGCCTGCCCCGGTGCGAGCACCGGCTGCTCGCCGACAACGCCGTCGCCGCGGATTTCCTCGATCTGCCCGTTGCCGTCAGTGATGATCCAGTGGCGCGTTAGCAGCTGTACGGTCTCGGTGCTTTCGTTCGAGATCGTGATGGTGTACAGGAAGAGCCACTGGCGGGCGGACGGGCGCGATTGGTCCGGCGCGTACTCGGAGACGACCCGGACCCTGATGCCGCGGGTGAGAGCCTCGGACGTGAACATCCGCCGCAGTTTATCGCAGATCCCTGGAGCCGCCGATCACGCAGACTGGCGCAGATCTCTGGTACGATGGCGACGATGCACCGAATCGAACCGCCCCGGTTGAAGCCGGGTGTGACGCGTGGAGGTTTGGAGCCTCCGTCTCCGGAGAAGGGAGGGGCCGCCCTTCAGACCGGGTCCTCCGATCATCTCATCCGCGGCCGCGCGCTCATTTTCTGGGATCCAAAGAGTCTGCCGGGGACGAAGTTCTCGAAGAAGCTCGACGCGATCGACACAGATCAGATCACGCCGGCGGCCGACTGTGTCTCCGAGAGTCTCGAGACGCTCGACGACCGCTGGAAGACCGGGGCGTTCCGCTACCTCATGCCCGAGTTCCGCGCGCGCGTGCACCGGGGTGAGACCTTCATCATCGCGGGGGATCGCTTCGCGATCGGTTCGTCGCGCGAGATGAGTCCCGCCGGCCTGAAGGCGGTGGCCGAGGAAGTCGGCCGCGAGATGGTGATCGTCTGCGGCCAGAACATGGGGGACATCTTCCGCCGCAACGCGTTCAACCTGGGCCTGCACGTCGTGCAGAGTCCCGACGCGGTGGCCGACGCGCGCGACGGCGACGAATTCTCTTTCGATCCAGTGTCGCGCCGCCTCACGAACGAGACGCAGGCGAAGGGCTACGATCCGATCCCGCTCAGCCCGAAGGAAGAGGAGATCAGGCGGAGCGGCGGTATCTTCGCCGTCGGCCGGCGCGAGTTCAAGGCCTCCGTCGACACGCCGCCGGCGATCGACTGGCCGGACGGCCGCGCGTCGCGGCGGATGACGACGACCGAGCAGATTATCTGGGCGCACCGCGTGGACAAAGGGCTGAAGCCGGAGGAGCTGCGGCCGGGGACGACGCTCCGCGTGTACGCAGACCTGCTGCCGGCCTCCGACGGGACGGCGCCGTTTGCGATCCACACCTTCAACCAAATCACGGGCGGCGACCGCATCTTCCCGCGCCAGGCGGCGATCGCGAACGACCACTTCGTCTTCACCGGCGTCGCGGCGGACGAGAAGCAGACGAGCATCGGCCGGCAGTTCGCCGCGCTGCACGGCATGCGCAAGCCGTACTACGCGACGCCCGGCGACGGCATCTTCCACTTCTACTTCCCCGAGCAGGGGCTCGTGCTGCCGGGGCAGCTCATCCCCGGCGCCGACTCGCACAGCCGCGCGTACGGCGCGTACGGCGCGGTCGGCGTCGGCGTCGGTTCGACGACGCTCGGATTCGGGTGGGCGACAGGTTACGTGTACTTCACGCTCGCGAAGGCGCGGCGCGTCGTGTTCGCCGGGAAGCTGCAGCCCTGGGTCGGCGGAAAGGACATTGTCCTCGAGCTGCTGCGGCGCTGGGGGGCGAAGCAGTCGCAGGGCATGTCGGTCGAGCTGGTGGACGCCAACCGCCAGCTGCCGATCGCGTACCGCAACACGATCGCAAACATGATGGCGGAGGCGGAGGCGCAAAACGGGATCTTCGCGCCCGACGAGATCACCTCCGCGTGGTATCGCGAAAAGGGCGTCACCGGTTTGCCGTATCCGCCGCTCGCCCCAGGCCCGGACGCCGTCTACGAGATCGATGAAGCGCTCGACCTGTCCGGTATCCGCCCGATGATCGCGAAGCCGTTCAGTCCGGGCAATGCCTTTCCGGCGGAGGACGTCGCGCGCGAGCGGATCACCTTCGACAAGGCGCTCATCGGCTCCTGCACCAACGGCAGCTACGACGATCTGCTCCAGGCGGCGCTCGTGCTGCACGCCGCGCGGGCGAAGGGGACGACGAAGGTCGCGCGCGAGTTCACGATCTTCCCGGGATCGGGCGGCGTCGGCCGGCAGATCGAGGCGGCCGATCCGCGCCTCGGTGGCGAGTCGATCGCCGACGTGTTCCGGTCGGTCGGGGGACAGATCCGCCAGTCCTGGTGCGGCCCCTGCTTCGGCCAGGGGCCCGACGCGCTGACCGCCGGCCAGCGCGCGATCACGTCGTTCAACCGCAACTGGCAGAACCGCATGGGGGTCGGCGGCGAAGGCTACCTCGCCAGCCCCGTCGTCGTCGCAGCATCGGCGCTGCTTGGCTACATGGCGCCGCCGAGCGAGCTGGGCATCGACTGGCAGCCGGAGCTGTACGAATGACGCCCGTCCCAGGCACCCGCCTCGGGCCGTACGAGATCGGCGCGCGGCTCGGCGCCGGGGGTATGGGGGAGGTGTACCGCGCGATCGACACGCGGCTCGAGCGGCCAGTCGCAGTCAAAGTGCTGACCGACGCGGTCGCCGCCGACGCCGAAGGACGCCAGCGGTTCGACCGAGAAGCGCTCGCGGCAGCGCGCGAGCAGGGAATCAGCCAGGAGCGTTGTGGTCGTCACAAGGCCTCCGCTTCTCGCTGGAGGGAGGAGGGATTTCAAAGATATTCCGCTCCGCGCGATCAGGTCAACCGGCAATGTAGAATCGGGCGGTGTGCCGACGTGGGACACCGGTCGCCCTCTATCTCAGCCTTGCTCTCTTGCTCCCCGGCGCGGCGCCCCGCTCCGTCGCGCTCGGCGCCGGAATGGTCATCGATCGGTCGGTCGCCATCCGCCCCGGCGTGTATCGGCTGAGGGCCTCCGCGGATCTGTCGAAGCCGGCTGTCATCGTGCGCGGCACGAACATCACGATCGACTTCGCCGGCGCGACGCTCGCCGGCGGGCCCG
>JBOGJB010000472.1:0-9000 GCA_050745085.1 Vicinamibacterales bacterium | reverse complement strand
CGTCCAGCGCGGCGCGCACCTCGTCGGGTGACGGCCGCGCGTCGAGCGCCATCGAAATGGTCTCGGTGTGGCCGTCGATGACCGGCACGCGGTTCGTGTGCGCGCTGACGACGGCGGGATGCGCCTTCACGGCCTCGCCGTCGAGCGCGCCGAGGATCTTCTGCGTCTCGCTCTCGACCTTCTCCTCCTCGCCGCCGATTCGCGGAATCACGTTCCCGACGATGTCCAGCGAGGCGACGCCGGGATACCCGGCGCCCGACACCGCCTGCATCGTGGTGACGATGACCGATCGAATGCCGAACGGGCGGAGCGGGGCGAGCACCATCGCCAGCACGACCGTCGCGCAGTTCGGATTCGTGACGATCGCTCCGGACCAGCCACGCTCGCGGCGCTGCCGCGCGACGAGCCCGAGGTGCTCGGCGTTCACCTCCGGAATGAGGAGCGGGACATCCGGCTCCATCCGGTAGCTGCGCGCGTTGCTGACGACGATGTGCCCCGCGCGCGCAAACGCCGCTTCGATGTCCGTCGCCGGGCCGGCGTCGAGCGCGGAGAACACGAGCCGCGGCCCGCGCCCAGGTGTGCAGGGCTGGACGATCGCGTCCCCGGCGTCCCGCGGCGCGGTTCCTCCGAGCCGCCAGGTCGCGGCCTCCGAATAGCGCTTTCCTTCCGATCGTTCGCTCGCCGCGAGCCAGGCGGGCTTGAACCACGGATGGTCCGCGAGCAGACGCACCAACTGCTGCCCGACCATACCGGTCGCGCCGAGGATGCCGACGTCGATTCTCTGCGTCATCGTCAATGCCGAATGCCGAATGCCGAAAGCGCCGTGAAATCCGCGAAATCCGAGACTAGAGAACCCGCGGATTCCGTGGCCAAAAACAAAACCCGCCGGCCTGGGATGCAGGGGCGGCGGGTTGCCGTGCGCGATGCTTAAACGCTACGTCACGCGCGCGCGGATACCACCGGCCTGCGGAGTCGCTTGATCCGCTTTCGAGTGGCGGTGGGGCGCATCGCGCGCGGCATGATCAACCGACTATAGTGCGGACCGGCGAGTGGCGTCAACGCCTACGCCAGCGACAGTGAACGCTGCCGCCGGGCAGCGTGGCGTGGCGGCGATTCGCACACGTGGCTCCATGCGCGAGCTATTTCTGGTGTTACGGAATCACCGCTTGTTCTGGTCCGCCACGATCGCCCGGATGAACAGCAGGTTCTTGCGCATGTCGTCCTCGATCGACTTGGTCGGGCTGTCGGTCTCGAGCTGCGCCCACTGACTGAAACCGATGTCCGCCAGCGCGCCGACGACGGCACGAAAGTCGATCGGACCCTGCCCGAGGTAGTGCGGATTGTCTTTCAGATGGACCTCGCAGATCCGGGTGCGCCCCAGCCACCGAATCTCCTCGAGGACGTCGAATCCGTTGCGCGTCGAGTTGCCGACGTCGTAGTACACCTGAACCGCCGGCGACTTCGTGCGCTCGATGATGCGCACGTTGTCGCGCGCCGAGATGGTGTCCTCGAGCCCGAGGATCACGCCCGCGCGCTCGGCCGCCGTCGCAATCTCGCGCAGCGCGTCGCCCACGTAGTCCATCTCCGCCGGCGTCGTCAGCGCGCCCTTGCCGAAAAACGGCAGCAGGATCACGTGGACGCCGAGGGCCCGGGTGATCGGGACGGCGTCGGCCACCCACCGCTGGCCCAACGGATCGTTCTTCAGGTAGTTGCGATGCAGGATCTCGAGATGGGTCGAAGCGATCGGTAGCCCCACGCGCTTCGATTCCGCGATGAGCGCCCGCTGCCGCTTCGGGTCCGCCAACGGCAGGCTGCCGGCGCCAACCCCGAGGCTCACCTGCACGCCGTCGAACCCGATCCGCTTCGCCACGTCGAACGCTCCTGGGCTGGCCATCTGCTTGATGTTCCAGTCGGTGACGCCGATGCGGAACTTCACCCCGTCCGCCGCCGCATGCAGCTTCAGACGCGCCGCCCATGTCGATAGGAGCGCGGCCGATCCCGCTCGCATGAAAGTTCTGCGGCTGAATTGCATGTGTGGTTCTCCGTTCGCGTCAATTCTAGCGCGGCGGCGACACGAGCACGTTGCCGTGATCTCCAAGTCGACGCCGGTCGTATAAGGGTCGACTGGCACGCGACCCTCGAGGTTGGCCCGGCCAAACCCGTGCGCCCAGACGACGCGGTGCCCCATCGCGATCGCCGCCGACATGCCAGGTATGCCGAGTCGTTCCCGCAGCTTCCCGAGCTCCCCCCAGAGGTTCCGGGTACGCAATCTCGGCATGGCTACAGCAACGATGAAACGGAGGAGTGAGTTCCCGCCTCACGCGTCGAGGACGACGCTGTCGCCGTCGGGGCCGCGGGAACGCAGAAACCCGGTCGGCGTCGTGCCGGTGAACTCCCGAAACTCCCGGACGAAGTGCGCCTGATCGTAGTAGCCGAACCGGACGGCGAGGTCCGCCCAGTCGGGCCGCGTTCGCGGCGCACCGTTGCGGGCCGCGTCGGCGAGCCTCGCCGAAGCCGAGGCGGAGGCGGGCGCAGTCGGCGCCGACATCTGCCTGAGCAGCGCGTTGAGGCGGACGATGCGCGCGTACCGCTTCGGCGCCAGGCCGACCTGCTCGCGGAACAGGTGAATCAGGTGCTTCTGGCTGACGCCGGTTTCCGCCGCCAGCGCCCGCATGCGCACGCGCCGCGCGTCCGGGCCAGCCGGCCCAGCGCGTAGCCGACCTCCGCACGCGGCGCTCTCGCCGAGGTGACGCGCTCGACAAGATACCGCTCGAGCAGCTGGAACCGGCGCTCGAGCGAACGCGCCTCCACCAACCGCTGCCGTAGCCGCTCGATCGATGGGCCGAGGATCAGTTCGAGATCGATCACCTGGTTCGTCAGGTCGGCGAGCGGGACCCGCAACAGCGCGAGCGGTCCGGAAGGCGTGAATCGGATCCCCATCAGCCACGGATTCGACGGAGATTCGACCTCGAAATACCCGTCCTGGAGGCCGGCAATCCACGCCCGCTGGTAGAGCCTCGATGGCTGGCCGGGATCCCTCGAGATCAACCGGTGCGGATCACCCAGATTGATCAAGAGATCCATGTGCGGGCGCGGCAGGAGCCGCTCACGCGTGTACGAGCCGTCACTCCGCAGGTGCCATAGCTCTTCGATGTAGGATTCCAGTGGCGCGAGAGGCCGCCAGCGGGCGAACTCCCATCGCCCCAGCGGTGAATCGTGACGCAGGAGCTCGGCAAGCGGCATATCGGACCGGGGTTAATTATTTCCAAGAATGCGAGCGGTCGCCACAGGTAGTTTCGCAAGTGAGGCGGATGCGAATGCGGGGTGCAATGACGAAAACGGTTTCAACAGTCCTTCTGGCGGGATCGATCGGCGTGGTCGCGGCCCGGCAGCTCACGCCGCCGGCCAGCTGGCGTGTGCGAAGCGACGCGCCGCCGGAGAAACCGATCTACTACGTCGAGATGCCGCCCGGCTGGCACATCACGACCGGCCCGGGCTCGATTCTCCACGACCCTGCGTATCTGGCGGAGGGACGCTTCGCGCTCGAGACCGAGATCTTTCTCTTCCCGGGCACGAGCCAGGAGGGTTACGGACTCTTCGCGGGCGGCAAGCAGCTCGACGCGGATCCGGCTTACGTCGCGTTCCTGCTGCGCCGCGACGGCAGCGCGGCGATCGAATCGCGGGCCGGAGGAAAAAGCACACCGGTGCGCGGCTGGGAACGGCACGAAGCCGTGAAGCCGGGAGACGGCAGGGAGCCGGTCGCCAACGTCCTGCGCGTCGTCGCGGAAGCGCTCGAGGTCACCTTCGAGGTCAACGGCAAACCGGTCCTGACCGTCCCGCGCGCGGACGTGTCGCTCGACGGCGCCTTCGGGTTCCGCGCCGGCGCCGACGTCAACCTGCACGCGAGCCGGCTCGACGTCACGCGCCTGCTCGCGCCGCCGCGTCGGCGGTAGAATCATGACGCTTGCGCCGGCTGGAAAGGCGCCGCGGTATGTGTCTTAGATCCGCCTTCGTCGCAGCCGCGATGCTTGCCCTGACGACCGCGACCGTGGAGGGACAAGCGCTCGCCGCGCGGATCAGCGGCAAGGTGTTGAACAGCGCTGGCGCACCGGTCGCACGGGCGCGCGTGCAAACGGACGCCACGCTTGGACCGCAGGCGCAGCCGTTCGGCGGGCCGCGCAACTTCTCCGGCACCACGAACGACAACGGCGAGTGGGCCATTCTCGGCATCACGCGAGGGCTCTGGATCTTCGAAACGTCCGCCGCCGGTCATATCCCTCAGGCGGTGGCGATACCCGTCAACATGATGCACGCCGAGGCGAACCGGCCGGTGACATGGCGCCTCCCGCTCCGGCTCCCGAGCCTCGACGAGCTGCGCGCTGCCGGCGGCGCCGCGCTGGCCGACGCGCTCGCGCCGCTCGTCGGCGACGCGAAGATGCCGCAGAAAGAAGACCTCGTCCGGGTCGTGGAGCGCGCGCGCGGGATGGGCCTCCAGGGTCTGTCGCTCTGCGCGGCGGGTGGTCTGGCGCTGGTCGCGCGCGACCTGGGCTCGGCGAGCGCGTTCTTCGATCGCGCGGAGAAGAGCGGCGTGACTGACGCCTGCGCGCCGCTCGGGATGGCCTCGATCGCGATGCTCGCCCTGAATGCCGACCAAGCCGTCGCCGCCTACAGCCGCGCGCGCAGCGCCACGCCCGACAAGTCGCTCCAGCAGGTCATGTCCGCTGCGATTGCGGATCTTCAGAAGCTCGGGCCGACCAAGTAGGCCCGACCTTCAGGTCGGGCGCTTCAAGATATCTATCCCCACACCGACGCCTTCTTGGCCCAGCTTGTCTCCTGATAGCGTTGCCTGAACGCGGCAGCCGTCGCGGCGAGCGCGGCCGGGTCGTTCGTCGCCTTGTATCGCGCGACGCCCGCCCAGTAGAGCGCTTCGGGTGCGGCATCCGTTGACGGGTATCTGTCGACGATCTCGCGGAACCGCCGTTCGGCCTCGGCGAAGTCGCCGCGCGCGAACGCGGACTTCGCGAGCCCGAGCACGAGCTGCGCGATGAAATCGTCGCCGGGGAGAAATCCTTCGGTGCGGTGCCGCTCTTCACCCGAGGAGTCGAGCACCAGGATGGTGGGCGTCCACTGCGCGCCGTACCGCGCGCCGAGACGCTTGAAGTCGTCCGCCTGTTCCTTGACGTGGACGCGGACGGGAACGAAGTGTTCCTCGACGAGCTGCACGACCCGCGGATCCGGATACACCTCGGCATCCAGCCGAGCGCAGCCCCCTCACATCGGCGCCGCGCTGAAGTCCAGCAGGACGTGATGCTTCTGGGCGCGGGCCTCCTCAAGCGCGGGCTCGAGGCTCTTCTGCCAGCGAATCTCTCGACGTTCGACGGCCATGTCGCAGCTCCTTCCTTCCCAGATCCTTCAGGTCTATGGGACCACTGCTGCCACGGCGTGGCAAGCTCGACGGCTACCGCTGGCACCCACTAGAGCTCGTCGCAGCAGACGAAGCCGCGGAACTGGGGCCCGAATTTCGCGGGCGACGCCCGCCAGCGCTCGATGTCCGCGGCCGTGCCGACTACCATCCCGATTCGCACCGATCGCCAGTCGGCGGCCGCCGTATCGGGATCCAGCTCGAGGCAGAGCACGCGCGCGCCCCGAGCCAGCGGCAGCAGCAGGCTGACCGCGAGCGCGCCGTCGCAGTGCAGCGGCGACAACGCCAGCACCGTGTCCCTGGACGTCAGCTCGATCGACTCGGACAACTCGACGACGCGTCTCACGAGCCCGGCGTGGACCGGTCCTTCTGCCACGAGCCCGGCCACGCGGCTGACGATCGGATGAACCGTCTCGGGGACGCCGCCCGCGTGCGCCGCGACGTGCGCCGCCAGCTCATCGTACGTCCACCGCGTCATACCCTGCGGACTCCAGATTTCGACGGCGATCTTCGGCGCATGCCGGCGGACCGCCGACTCCAGCAGATCGCCGACCGACTCCCCCGCCAGCTCCGGATGCAACGGCCGCAGCTCCTCCCCCATCGCGGGAAAAGCGTGCTGCAGGACCCCTTCGATCTCGATGTCGATCCAGTAGCGCCGCCAGTTGATTGTGTGCGGCGCGAACGCGAAGCGCTCGCGATCTTCAGACGTGAGCCGCGCGTACAGATCGTGCGTGCGATCGGCCTCGAAGATTGGCTGTGCGGCGTAGAGGAACGGGCGGTACGCCTCAAAGACGGAGTCGGCGAAGCGCGCGTCCCGTTCCCATTGGCGCAGGAGACCGGCGCCGCGCGCCCAGAACCGCCGTGGCGGAAGGCGTTCCAGCACGCTGGCTGTGCGACTCCACCATCGAGCGCGCGCCGGAGCGGAGTACCGACGGTACGTCTGCTCAGGAACGATCGTTCCCTTCAGTGGGAATCGAATCCGCTTCTTCCACGCGGCGCGCGCCGAACGGCGCTTCCGTTCGCGCCGCAGTCCCTCGGCCGTCAGATCGATCAGAGCGTTCGCGTCGAGTGGATTGCGATCGCCCGAGCTGAGGTGATAGACGCCCGACGCCTCGCCCGACAGCGTCATGGCCGCGATGGCGATCGTGGCGTTGGCGACGAAGTCGACCGGGATCACGTCGATGGTTTGCCGTGGATGGATAGGGTAATAGCGGTGACCGCGCCACGCGATCAACGCGAGCGTCGGGATGGTGTGGGCGCCCTCGGTCCAGCCGGGAACCGGCTCGCGCATCGCGGCGCCGATGATCGACGGCCGGACGATCGACAGCGGCACCTCGGCATGCTGCGCGGCCAGGGCGCGCTCGCCGAGCGCCTTCGTGAACGTGTGGACGTTCGGCCAGCCCCAGACGCCCGCGCGGGCGCGCCCTTCCACGGCGAGCCGCTGCGTGAGCCAGCGTTCCGCGCCCGGCGACCGAAGTCCGACTTCCGCGCGGACACGCTCGACGGTCTCCTGCAGCGCCTGCAGCTCGTCTCCCGGAAAGAAAGGGATTCCAAGTTCCTCGCGCCGGGGATAGTCATCGATGACGATCTCCTCGCGGATGGGCCCGCTGCGCGTCCCGGAGACGAAGCAGGTGGAGACGTGAGCCAGCGCAGGCGGCGCGTGGCGGCCGGCGGCGCGCCACGCCAGCGCGAAGCGGAGCAGCTCGTCGGGACCGAGCGTGTTGGCCGACAGCGCGACGTCGAGCGCACCCTCGAGGTCGACGTGCCCCGCACAGTTGACGATTACATCGACGCGCGCGGCGAGATCGCGAAAGCGATCCGGCGCGAGCCCGAGATCCGGACGTCCAATGTCTCCTTCGACGACCTCGATACGCGCGGCCGCAACATCGCCGACTCGCCACCCCGAGCGCCGCAGCGGCCTGAAGAGCTCGGAGCCGAGCACCCGCGAGCGGAATCGATCGTCCGCCGATTTGTCCGGTCCCCGACGCACGAGACAAGCGATGCGCAGGCTCTCGGGTCCGTGCACGAGGAGCTGGTGGAGGATCACCTTGCCGAGGAGTCCGGTGACACCCGTCAGCAGGAGCGTTTTCCCGTGGAGGATCTCGGTGATCGACGGCAGCACGAGTCATATTAACGTGGGGCTCCGCCCCACACCCCGGCTCGGTCGCTTGCGGGGACCCCTACGCCCCGCGTCGCTCCCTCGCAGGCGCGCCGTGCGCGCCTAAGCCGTGCAAGCACGGCTAGCCCCGGGCGACACTCGAGTAGAATCTTCGAGGTCGGCGCCGATGGAAACGCTGCTCAAAGACGTCCGCTACGCGCTCGTCACGATGCGCAGGAACCCCGGCTTCGCGGCCGCGGGCCTGATCACCCTCGCGCTGGGAATCGGCGCGACGGCCGCCGTCTTCTCCGTCGTCTACGGCGTGTTGCTGCGACCGCTGCCCTATCCGAATCCGGAGCGGTTGGTGCGCCTCTGGGAGGAGCATCCGGGTGGATCGACCGCGGCAGCGCAGCGGTGGCTCAGCAACCGGACGTACTACGCCTGGATGGAGCAGCCGCGGATGCTCGAGGGGGCGGGGGGCTACAGCCGCTACGAATACACGATCGCATTCGGCGACGAGGTCGTGAGGATCTTCGGCTCGGAGCTGTCGCCATCTCTCTTCAGCCTTCTCGGTGCGACGCCGGCCGTCGGCCGGTTCTTCACTCCGGACGAAGCGGTCGAGGGCAGCCACCGCGTTGCGATCCTCACCGATCGGCTCTGGCGCGAGCGGTACGGCGCGGATCTCGGCGTGCTTCACAAGTCGATCGTCATCGACGGCGAGCCGCATGCGATCGTCGGCGTCGCACATCCCGAGCTGACCTTTCCCGATCGCCGCGTGCTCTTCTGGGTCCCGTACGTCGTTCCGCGCGTCGCCGGCGACTCGCCGAGCACCCGCGCCTTCAGCGCAATCGGACGGCTGAAGCCGGGCGTCTCGACGGCGCAGGCGGAAGCCGAGGGTACGGCTGCGGCGCGCAGCATGCCGAGGCCGATGTCGACCGAGTTGTTCTTCGGCAAGGGCGGCCCGGTCGTGGTGCACGCGCGGCCGCTGGCCGAGGACATGACCGCGACGGTCGGTCCCGCGCTGCGCGTCCTGGCCGGCGCCGTCGCGCTGGTCCTGCTCATCGCCTGCGCGAACGTGGCGAATCTGTTTCTCTCGCGCGGCGTCGCGCGGCAGCGCGAGCTCGCCCTGCGCGCCGCGATCGGCGCCAGCCGCGGACGCCTGGCGCGCCAGCTCCTCACCGAGAGCCTCGTGCTCTCGATCGCCGGCGGGATTGTCGGCCTCCTGCTGGCCTCGGGACTCGTGCGAGTGCTGCCCGCGCTCGCGCCGGCCGGTTTCCCGAGGCTCGACGACGTGCGGCTCGACTGGCGCGTGATCGCCTTCACGGCGCTGGCGTCGATCTTCACGGCGCTCGCGTCCGGCCTCGCGCCGGCGATCCGCGGCGTGCGATTCGAGCTGTCGGAGTCGCTGCACGGCGGCGACGGCTCGAGCGCCGGCGGCTTCCGCGGCCGCCGCGCGCGCCGGCTGCGCGACGGTCTGCTC
>JBOGJB010000471.1:0-4111 GCA_050745085.1 Vicinamibacterales bacterium | reverse complement strand
ACGCGACGCTCCGCGCGCTGGGACGCCGCGGCGTCGAGGAGCTGATCGTCCGCTGCTGCCGGCTCGCGGCGCGCGCGGCGGATCGCCTGCGCGGCGCGCCCGGCGTGCGCGTCCTCAACGACGTCGTGCTGAATCAGGTGCTCGTGCGGTTCGACGCGGCGGGCGCGAACGTCTCCGACGCAGTGATCGCGCGGGCTCAGCGCGACGGCGTGTGCTGGGCCGGCGGCACGAGCTGGAAAGGGGAGCGCGCGATGCGGATCTCCGTGTCCGGCTGGCGGACGTCGGAGGCCGACATCGATCGATCCGTGGATGCCATCCTGCGCTCGCTGTAGACCTGCATTGCCGGCCCATGCCGGGCTCATCGCGTGCGCTGACGTCATCGTCTCCGCCGCGCGCCCGTCCATTCGCCTGCACGCGACTCCGACGACCGCCGCGCTGCCTGTAGGCGCATCGTGCGGCCGGGATGCTGTGGGCGATCTGGGGAACCTGTATTATTGGATACGCCACGAAGACCTGGCGGCGGTCCGGTTCGACAGGTCCTGGGCGATCCTGCAATGCTTCTGAGAAAGCTGGCCGTTCGGCTCGTTGCGTCGCTCGTCCTCGCCTACGTGTTGCTCTTCGCGACGGTGGCGACGGCGATGCTCCAGACGCCCGATCGCTTCGGCCTGTTCATGCGCTACATGCCCGCGCCGGTCGTGTGGGGGGCGCTGCCCGCGCCGCGCATGTGGCTCTGGGCGCGCAAGGGGACGCTGAACCACGGCGATGCCGCGCCGGACTTCGACCTGGCAACCTCCGATCACTCCGGCCGCGTCTCGCTGTCGTCGCTTCGCGGTCGTCCCGTCGTCCTGGTGTTCGGCAGCTACACGTGACCGCCGTTCCGCCGGGCGGTGCCCGAGCTCAATCGTCTCTACCGCGACTATCGCAACCGTGCCGCCTTCTACGTCGTCTACATCTCGGAGGCGCACCCCGTCGACTTGTGGCAGCTGAACTCCAACGTCGAAGAGGATGTGCTGGTGAAGAGCACGACGACGTTCGACGAGCGGATGGACGTCGCGGGCGTGTGCGTGCGGAAGCTGGGGATCGAGCTGCCGGCGCTCATAGACGAGGCCGACAACCGGGTGGAGCAGGCCTACACCGGATGGCCCGACCGTCTCTACGTGATCGACAGGAACGGCCGTATCGCGCACAAAAGCGCCGCCGGCCCGTTCGGCTTCAAGCCGGCCGAGGTCGAGGCCAAGCTGAAGGAGTTGTTGCCGAAACCTGCGGCTCACGGAGGCAAGGGAGGTCACGGAGAGTGATCACCACGGAGACACGGAGAACACGGAGGTTCTTCCCGGTTGTCCTCCGTTTCCTCCGTGTCTCCGTGTTTGGCTCTTCTCCGCTATCTCCCTAGCCTCCGCTTACCGTATGGCTTGCCGTCTGCGAAGGTCTGCGATCTCAGAATCCCCATACCCGAGACTGCGGAGCACCTCGTCGGTGTGCTCGCCCAGGAGCGGCGCGCGCCGCCGCGGGTCGAGCGGCGTCCCGGACATCTTGATCGGCGTCCCGAGCGCGCGCGTCCAGCCGAGGACCGGATGATCGATGTCGACCAGCATCTCGCGCGCGAGCACCTGCGGATCGCGAAACACGTCCTCGTAATTGTTGATGGGTCCGCAGGGAATGCCGGCACCCTCGAGCCGCTGCAGCCAGTGTGCGCGCGGCTTCTCCGACGTGATGTCTTCGATCGCGGACGCGAGCGCTTCGCGGTGCTCGACGCGGCGCGCGTTTGTCGTGAATCGCGGATCGCGCGTCCACTCGGTCCGGCCAAGCAGTTCGCACAGCTTTGCGAACGAGCGGTCGTTTGCGGCCCCGATCGTGATGTAGCCGTCGGCGCACCTCAGGGCCTGGTACGGCGCGCTCAGCCGGTGCGCGGACCCC
This sequence comes from Vicinamibacterales bacterium, assembly GCA_050745085.1. Taxonomy (GTDB): domain Bacteria; phylum Acidobacteriota; class Vicinamibacteria; order Vicinamibacterales; family 2-12-FULL-66-21; genus DATAEE01. The sequence continues at coordinate 2,194 of JBOGJB010000471.1, read as the reverse complement.
GTCGGCTGAGGGATGCCGCCTGTCGCGAAGTACTCCGTGGCTTCCCACACCGACAACGCAAGGCCTGACTCGACCAGTGACGTGTCGATGTGCTGCCCGCGGCCGGTTCGCGCGCGCGCGTGAAGCGCGGCGAGGACGCCCGCGAGCGCGAACAGCGCCGCGCCGAGGTCCGTCACCGGCACTCCGACTTTCACAGGCGCCCCGCCTGGCTCGCCGGTGATCGACATCAGACCGGACACGCCCTGCGCAACCAGATCGAACCCCCCTTTCGACGCGTCCGGACCGGTCTGGCCGTATCCGGATATCGATGCGTAAATCAGCTGCGGGTTGTCCGGCGAGAGGCTCGCGTAGTCAAGGCCGAACCGCGCCATCACTCCCGGACGGTAGTTTTCAATGATGACATCCCCGGTCCGGGCGAGGCGACGAACGACGTCCTGGGCGGCGCGCTGTTTGAGATCCAAGACGACGCCGCGCTTGCCGCGGTTGACGGCGTTGAACGCCGGACTTTCGGCGCCGACCGCCCCGGCGAGGTTTCGGGTCCAATCGCCGCCAGGCGGCTCGATCTTGATCACATCGGCGCCCATGTCGCACAGTAACATCGCGCAGTACGGACCGGCCATCACCTGCGTCACATCGAGGACCGTAATGCCTTCAAGCAACGCGCTGTTCGAGATCGATGGATCCATCGCCACCCTGACCTTCAACCGCCCGCAGGCGCGCAACGCGCTGACCTGGGACATGTACGACGCGCTCGTCGACGCGTGCGAGCGCACCGACGCCGAACCCGGCGTACGCGTCCTCGTCGTGCGCGGGTCGGGCGAGGCGTTCGCCGCCGGCACCGATATCGAGCAGTTCAAGGACTTCGCCGCCGCCGCCGGGATCGACTACGAGCACCGCCTCGACGCCGTCCTCGATCGCCTCGAGCGGGTCCGCCGCGCGACGATCGCGCAGATTCACGGCCCGGTGGCCGGCGGCGGTCTCGCCATCGCGCTCGCGTGCGACCTCCGGATCTGCGCCCGGAGCGCCCGCTTCGGCATCCCGATCGCCCGGACCCTCGGCAACTGCCTGTCGATCGCGAACTGCGCGCGCGCCATCGACGCGGTCGGTCCGGCCGCGCTCAAGGACCTGCTCCTGACCGGCCGCCTCCTCGACGCGCAGGAGGCGCTCGCGCTCGGCCTCGCGACGCGGGTGGTCGGTGACGACGCGCTCGCGGACGAGGTCCGGAAGCTGTCCGCCGATCTGACGCTGCGCGCGCCGCTGACGATCGAAATCACGAAAGCCATGCTGCAGCGGCTGCGCGACCACCGCCGCCCGCCGCCGGCCGACGATCTCGTCGCGCGCTGCTACGGCAGCGCCGACTTCCACGAGGGCGTCACCGCGTTCCTCGAGAAGCGCCCGCCAAAGTGGACGGGCAGTTAGGAGACAGGAGGCAGGGTGCATCCGGATCAAATGCGAAGGTCGAAGGTCGAGTGCTGAAGTAAGTTCACACGCCAGACTTGGCAGACTTCGAGCTTCACTTCAGCATTCGTACTTCGTCCTTCGTACTTCGTCCTTCGTACTTGATCCTACCTCCTGCCTCCTGCCTTCTGTCTCCTGCCTCCTACGACCAGCGCGAGCGCCGCGGCCGCGAGCAGGCCGAGCGCGATCGGCCGCGTGACGAAGACGAGCGCGCTGTCGGCGATCTGCATCGACTGGCGCAGCGCGTTCTCAGCGAGCGGGCCGAGCACGAGCGCCGTGATGAACGCCGCCGGCGAGTAGCCGAGCGCGCGCATCGCGACGCCGACCGCGCCGAAGGCGATCATCACCCCCACGTCCCACATCCGGTTGTTCGCCGCGTAGGCGCCGACCACGCAGAGGACGAGGATCGCCGGGGCGAGGATCGCGTACGGGACGCGCACCGCACGGACGAACACGGGAATCAGCAGCACGTTGAGCAGCACGAGCATGACGTTGCCGACGTACATGCTCGCGATGAGCCCCCAGGCGAAATCCGGGTTGTCCTGAAACAGGGTCGGTCCCGGCCGCAGCCCCCACATCATCAGCGCCCCGGCGAGCACGGCGGTCGTCGTCCCGCCCGGCAGGCCGAGCGTGAGCAGCGGGACGAGCGCGCCCGCCGCGGCGGCGTTGTTGGCGGACTCCGGCGCCGCGACGCCTTCGATTGCGCCGCGGCCGAAGCGCTCCGGCTCGCGCGCGA
>JBOGJB010000470.1:0-14073 GCA_050745085.1 Vicinamibacterales bacterium | reverse complement strand
TCCCGCGCATGCCCTCCGAAAAGTCGTACTCGGGCCGCATCTCGTCGCTACTGTTCGCGTTGGGTTGTGGACTCATAGTTCTTGCGCTCTTTCGAGCTCGCTTGACGAGCGTTGATGATTCGCATTCGACCCGCACGCTCCGTGTAGGCCACGACAAGGAGCCGACCGCCAGCGGAGAGCCCGATGCTGAGAAATCGGCGTTCGTCTTCCGAGTGATCCGGATCCATGATCGTCAGCTCCAACGGGTCGCCGAAGATCGTCATCGCTTCGGCGAACTCGACGCCATGCTTTTTGACGTTCGCGGCGGCCTTCTTGGGATCCCACTCAAATTCCACCGATCGAGTCTACCCTGCCCGGCCAGTTTTTGAGTTCGGCCTAACGTTGTATAGGTGGAGGGCAGCGATCGCTGGTTCCTGTCACGGAACGACCCCTTCCACCGCCAGCGCGCTGCATCCGTCGACCGCAATTGTCCTGAGCGGCCGGACGGCCGTCAACTCCTTTCAATAGGTGCGCTTGCACGATCTGCTCGGATTCCAGCCGGCGGATAGGCGCTGGCGAGATAAGCACGGAATTTTGAGATTAGGCAGCGAGCGCCAATTCCTGGTGTTCGTGTCCGTTGGCGGTCCTCCACTGATAGGTAACGAGCAGTCGCGATGTGGCGAGCTACCCAGAGCCGATCATGATCGAGCACCGCGTCGTTCGCGACTGGCCTCGGTATCAGAGGCGTCGTTGCGGGAGAGCGGCGCGCGGGTGAACCAACCAGAACCCAGAACTAGAACCCGAACCTGGAACCCAGCACCTCGAACCCAGAACCGCTTGCCGGCCTTTTTCCGCCATTCACCGATAGCCGCGACCCGCGCTCCACCGGTTACGTAACATTCATGTGGACGCGATAGAATCGACGTTTCCGAATGGCAGACCTGAAGTCTGAACTCGCTTCGCTCAAGATCGATCGGGCCGCGCACGGAGGCGGCGGGCGCGGCAGTCTGTGGATCGGGCTCGCGGTCGTGGCCGTCGCTGTCGCCGGCGTCGGCTGGTGGTGGTCGACCCGCGCGCAGGCGGCGACGGTGAAAACTGCCGCCGTCGAGGCACGGTCGGACGGTGCCGCCGGGATTCCGGGCGCGGTGCTGAACGCGTCCGGCTACGTGACGGCGCGCCGGCGCGCGACGGTCTCGTCGAAGGTCACCGGCAAGGTCGTCGAGGTCAACGTCGAGGAGGGCATGGCGGTCCGGCGCGGGCAGGTCCTCGCCAGGCTGGACGACTCGCAGGTGCGCGCCGCGCTCGCGCTGTCCGAATCGCAGCTCGCCTCCGCGCGGCGCAGCGTGATCGAAACCGAAGTCCGGCTGCGCGAGGCGGAGCTGACCGTGAGGCGGCGCCGCCAGCTCGCCAAGGAAGGGGTTATCGGCCAGGCGGACCTCGACAGCGCCGAGGCCGAGGCGGACTCGCTCCGCGCACGAATCGACGTCGCAAAGCAGGAGGTCCACGTCGCGGAGAAGCTCGTGACGATCCGCCAGACCGACCTCAACGACATGGTCATCCGCGCGCCGTTCGACGGCGTCGCGATCTCGAAGGACGCGCAGCCGGGCGAGATGGTCTCGCCCGTTTCCGCGGGCGGCGGCTTCACCCGCACCGGCATCTCGACGATCGTCGACATGTCGTCGCTCGAGATCGAAGTCGACGTCAGCGAGGCCTACATCAACCGCGTGAGCGACGGCCAGCCGGTGACGGCGGTCCTCGACGCGTATCCCGACTGGCGGATCCCGGCGCGCGTCATCACGACGGTGCCGACCGCCGATCGCCAGAAGGCAACGGTGCTCGTGCGCATCGCGTTCGAGAAACTCGACCGGCGCATCCTGCCCGACATGGGCGTCAAGGTGGCGTTTCACAGTCCCACGTCGGCGCGCGACGATGCGGGGACCGCGGGGGCGGAGACGGCGAAGGCGCGCCTGCTCGTGCCGAAGGCGGCCGTGCGCCAGGCGGAGGGGCGCGACGTCGTGTTCGTCCTTCGGGAGGACCGCGTCGAGCGGCGCGCCGTTCGCGTCGGCGCCGCTGAAGGAGATCGCGTCGAGATCGTCTCGGGCGTGAGCGCCGGCGAGCGCGTCGTGATCGAGGGACCCGCAGAGTTGTCGGACGGCGCCCGAGTACGCGTGCAGATCTAGGTCCGGGCGTTCGGATCGCACCCGATCGTCGGCGGCAGCGCGCCGAGCGTAACCGAGGAGCTTTCAGCCCGCGCGAGCCGCGAAGCCGGCGAGCGCGAGCGAGCGGGGGTAGGGCCCCGCGAGCAAGTAGAGAAAGTGGCAGGCCGTGGGGGTGGGGCCCCACGGCAAAGAAAGAGCAGAAAACGGGAGAACAGAATGGGCGAGCCTCTGGTCAAGATCCGAGAACTGCACAAGGTGTTCCGTCGCGGCGGCGAGCGCATCGACGTCCTGCAGGGCGTGCACCTCGACATCCCGCCGGGTGACTTCCTCGCGCTGATGGGGCCGTCCGGCTCGGGCAAGACGACGCTGCTCAACCTCGTGGGTGGCCTCGACACGCCGACCGAAGGGTCGGTCGAGGTCGGCGGGGATCGGATCGACAAGATGTCCGGCGGCAAGCTGTCGCAATGGCGCGCGCGTCACGTCGGGTTCATCTTTCAGCTCTACAACCTGCTCCCGGTCCTCACAGCCGAGCGGAACGTCGAGCTGCCGCTCCTGCTCACGAAGCTCTCGCGCGCCGACCGGAAGCGCCGCGTCGGCGTCGCCCTCGGCGTCGTCGGCCTGACCGAGCGCGCGAAGCACTACCCGCGGCAGCTCTCGGGCGGCCAGGAGCAGCGCGTCGGCATCGCGCGGGCGATCGTCACCGATCCCACGCTGCTGCTCTGCGACGAGCCGACCGGCGACCTCGATCGCAAGGCCGGCGACGAGGTCCTCGACCTGCTGCAGACGCTCAACCGCGAGCACGGCAAGACGATCGTCATGGTGACGCACGACCCGCACGCCGCCGAGCGCGCCAAGCGCACGCTCCACCTCGAGAAGGGCCAGCTCATGGAAGCGGTGACGGCATGAAATACCTCCACCTCGTCTGGCGCAACCTCCTCCGCCGCAAGGTCCGGACGACCTTCACACTCTTGTCGATCTTCGTGGCGTTCGTGCTGTTCGGCGTGCTCGTCGGGATCCGCGCGGCCTTCACGCTCGGCGTCGAGGTGGCGGGGGCGGACCGGCTGGTCCTGCTGCACAAGGTCGGGTTCATGATGTTCGTGCCGGAGAACTACGGGCCGCGCATGCAGGCCGTCCAGGGCGTCACGGAAGTGACCAACTCGACCTGGTTCGGCGCCTACTACCAGAAACCGTCGAACTTTTTCGCGAACATGGCGGTCGAGCCGGAGCCGTTCCTCCGCATGTACCCGGAATACATCGTGCCGGACGATCAGAAGAAAGCGTGGTTCGAGGATCGCACCGGCGCGATCGTCGGGCGTCCGACGGCCGAGAAGTACGGCTGGAAGGTCGGCGACCGCGTGCCGCTCATCAGTCCGATCTTCAACCGACCCGACGGCGGCCCCTGGACCTTCACGATCCGCGGCATCTATACCGCAAACAAGAAGGGCGTCGACGAAACGCAGTTCTTCTTCGACCGTCGGTACCTGATGGAGACGTTCCGGGGTGTCAGCTTCATCGAAGGCAACGTCGGCTGGTTCATCATCCGCGTGAGCGATCCGCCGAACGCGGATCAGATCGCCCAGCGCATCGATGCGCTGTTCGCGAACTCACCGAACGAGACGAAGACGGCCACCGAGGCGCAGTTCGTCCAGAACTTCGCGAAGCAGATCGGTGACATCGGGTCCATCGTGACGGCCATTACCGCCGCCGTGCTGTTCACGATCCTGCTCGTCGTGGGAAACACGATGGCGCAGTCCATCCGGGAGCGGATCAGCGAGCTGGCGGTCCTCAAGACGCTGGGCTTCAGCGACGGCAAGGTGCTCGGGCTCGTGCTCCTGGAGTCGATCTTCATCGCGGTCCTCGGCGGCGCCGCCGGGCTCCTCGTCGGCTGGCTCCTCGTCTCGGCGGGCGACCCGACCGGCGGGTACCTGCCGGCCTTCTACTTCCCGCCGAGGCAGCTCGTGGTCGGAGCGGCGATTGTCGTCAGCCTGGGGATCGCGGCCGGCATTCTGCCGGCGCTCAAAGCGAACCGGCTGAGGATCGTGGACGCGCTGCGGAGGAACTGACGTGAACTGGATCTCGCAGATCTTTGCGGTCACCGCGCTCAACATCCGCACGATCGGCCAGCGGCTCGGCTCCTCCACGGTCGCCGTCGTCGGCATCGCCGGGGTCGTCATCGTCTTCATCGCGGTGCTGTCGATCGGCGAGGGCTTCCGGAAGGTCATGACCGACGGCGCATCCCCCGACACCGCGATCGTGCTCCGCGCCGGCGCCGACACGGAGATGACCAGCGGTCTCGACGGCGACCAGGCAAAGCTCGTGGTCGAAGCGCCGGGGATCCGGCGCGGCGCGAACGGCCCGATGGCGTCGCCCGAACTGTTCGTCATCGCCGACGTGCCCAAGCGCTCGACCGGCACCGACGCCAACGTGCCGCTCCGCGGCGTGCACCCCGAGGCCTTCGACGTCCGGCGCGATCTGTCCATCGTCGAGGGCCGGCGCTTCGAGCCGGGCCGCAACGAGATCATCGTCGGCCGATCGGCGATGCGCGAGTTCGACCTTGAGATCGGGACGTCGGTCAGGTGGGGCGAGAACACGTGGGACATCGTCGGCGTGTTCGAGGCGGACGGCTCGGCTGCCGAGTCGGAGATCTGGACCGACGCTCGCGTGCTGCAGCCGGCGTATCGCCGGGGCAACTCGTACCAGTCCGTGCACGCGAAGCTCGACTCGGTCGACGCCTTCGACAAGTTCAAGGACGCGCTGACGACCGATCCGCGGCTCAAGGTGAGCGTCGTCCGAGAGAACGACTACTACGCCGAGCAATCGACCCTCCTGCACAGCATCGTCCGGACGATTGGCTACGGCATCGCCGCCCTCATGGGCATCGGCGCGGTCTTCGGGGCCATCAACACAATGTACTCGGCCGTCGCGACGCGCACTCGCGAGATCGCTACGCTGCGCGCGCTCGGGTTCGGCGCGAGCGCCGTGATGGTCTCGGTGCTGGTCGAGGCCCTTCTCCTCAGCCTCGTGGGAGGCGTCCTGGGTGGCGCCCTCGCCTACTTCGCGTTCGACGGCTTCACGACGGCCACGATGAACTGGCAGAGCTTCAGCCAGGTGGCCTTCGCATTCGCCGTCACACCGGCGCTCCTCATCCAGGGGATCGTATCGGCGGCGGTGATGGGCCTGCTCGGCGGGCTTTTCCCGGCCATCCGCGCGGCGCGCCTCCCGATCGTCACGGCGCTCCGCGAGCTCTAAGTGGTCAGATCGAAGTGAATTCTTTCCCGACAGCGCCCGTCGTCCAGCTTTACGCGCGACGGCCGGTTCCCCGACCGGCCGGTTTTTCGTACTCCTCGTACCGACCGACCTAATCGCCACGCTGTCCGCCTTTTGAAGCGGCCGAAAAGAAGTTCTGCACCACGATCGTGCAGGACGGAAGCCCGGGCACGCACGTTGCTTGATCGGGACTAATTCCGAAAGCAACAGCCGGCACTGAGCCTGGAGGAGTATGCGGGTCGAGGACGTGCTTCAGCGGATTCAGGGCGAGTATCTCGAAATGCCCGGTCTCCGTCTGACGGCCGACCAGGCACGGCGGCTTTGGGGTCTCGAGCGCGAGGTCTGCGCGTCGCTCCTCGCCAGGCTCGTCGATTCGAAGTTTTTGCGACAGATGCGGGACGGCGTTTACCTGCGGTCGGACGCTGCGCTGCCCCGCGACGTTGAGACCGCGCCGGCCCAGACCCGGCGCGAGGGAGTCGATCGCCTGATGGTCTGAGTTTCGCTCCCCGCCAAGCCGGCTGGCCTGCTCCTGCCTCGCAGGCCAAAAAGAGCGCCGGCCCAATGCCCCTGCTCCCGGGCGCCCTGAGTCGCCCGCGGCCACCGTCCCGTCGAGGGTTGAAGCCGAACGGAAACGGCTTCAACCTTCGACGACAGCCTCTACAGCGCTTCCAGGACCGCAAGCCCGTCCGCCACAGGCCGCCGAGGCTCTTCGCCCAGGCCGTCCGAGAGCTGATCTTTCCGCCGCGGTGGCTCGCCAGCTCGAAGTCCGGCGCTTCCTCTCCGACTTCGGTCAACGCCGCCGATCCCGCTTGAGCGCCTCCTCGCGCACGGGAGGCTCCGGCGGCGGGCCGAGCAACAAATGGTGATAGACGAGGGCGCCGGTCACGCCGCCGAGGATCGGCGCAACCCAGTACGCCCAGTGCCATGCCCAGTGCGCGGCCACCAGCGCGGGCCCGAACGATCGCGCGGGGTTCATCGACGCGCCCGTCACGGGACCGCCGGCCAGAATGTCGAACGCCACCGTCAGGCCGATGCCGAACCCGCCGATCTTCACCGCCTTGCCGCGCTCGTCCACCGCGGTGCCGAAGATGGCGACGATCAGGAGGAACGTGAGGATGAACTCGACGGTCAGCACCGTCCCGGTTGTCGCCCAGGCCGCGGGAAGCGGGATGCCGAGCGTCGCCTCGCTGACCGCGGCGGCCGGGAAAATCGCGTTGCAGAGCGCCGCGGCGACCGTCGCGCCCGCGAGCTGCGCGACGATGTACACGCCGGCGAGACCGCCGGTGATCCGGCGCGTCGCGAGCATGCCGGCGGTCACCGCGGGGTTGAAGTGGGCCCCCGAGATGCCGCCGAAGGCGTTGACGGCGACCGACAGCGCGAGGCCGTGCGCGAGCGCAATCGCCACGAGCCCGCCGCCGCCGCCGACCGTCGGCGTCGCGCTGAGAATCGCGGCGATGCCGGCAAAGCACAGGAAAAAGGTCCCCAAGAACTCTGCCAGCGCGGCGTTCCTGCTGTTCATCGCCATCCTCCCGGGCAGCGATGATAGCGCAGGAAGGTGGAGGCCAGCGGCCAGGGTCAGGGGTCAGAAGACAGATACAATCTGGACATGAAGCTGACGGCGCTGGCCGCGGTGCTCATGCTGATCGCTTTCGGAGAGGTCCGGCTAAACCCGGACCAACGCCCCGTCGAGATCGAGAGTCCCGCGCCCGCAGGTTCGGCGCAGCCGCACCTCGCGGATGCGTATGACGGCGGCGTCATCCTGAGTTGGCTCGAGCGGAGCGGAACCGGCCACCGGTTTCGCTTTGCGATTCGCCGGGACGGCCGCTGGACGGAGCCGGTCACGATCGCCGAAGGCGATCGGTTCTTCGCCAACTGGGCGGACGTGCCCTCCGTCGTCCGCCTGCCCGACGGATCGATCATCGCCCACTGGCTCCAGGTGAGCGGGCCGGGGAAGTACGCCTACGACGTGATGCTCCGCCACTCGCGGGATGAGGGACGCACGTGGTCCTCGCCGCTGATACCGCACGGCGACGGGACGCAGACCGAGCACGGGTTCGTGTCGATCGTCTCGTGGCCGGGCAGCACGTTTGGCGACAGGTTCGGCGTCGTATGGCTCGACGGACGCGATTTCGCGAAGCATGGTGGGGGCCACGGCGAAGCGGGCATGAAGGCGGAAATGTCGCTGCGGGCTACGGTGCCGTCGCAGATGGTCGGAGGGAGCATCAGCGGGAGCGGCGCGGCTTCCCCGCCGGTCTCCGTCTGGACGCTTGGAGAAGACATGCTCGTCGATTCCCGTGTCTGCGAGTGCTGCCCCACGGCAGCCGCGCGCACGAGCCGGGGCGTCATCGTCGCGTACCGCGATCGCAGTCCGGGTGAGGTGCGCGACATCGCCGTGACCCGCTTCGAGGGCGGACGCTGGACGGACGGCAAGGTTGTCCACGCCGACAACTGGCAGATACCCGGCTGTCCCGTGAACGGCCCGGCGCTCGCGGCGTCAGGATCGCGGGTCGCGCTCGCGTGGTTCGCGGCGCCGGAGAACAACGCGCGGGTGAGCGTCGCGTTCTCGAACGACGCCGGCGTCACGTTCGGAGCGCCGATCCGTGTGGACGATGGTCTGCCTCTCGGACGGGTGGCCCTGGCGACACTTGACGACGCGTCGGCGCTGGTCGGGTGGCTCGAGTACGTCAAAGATCCAACAGGAAGGGGCGGCTCATCCGCCGAATTTCGCATGCGTCGCGTCAGCACCGGCGGCGCGCGCGGCGATGCGATGACCGTGGCGCGCGTGACGTCGGAGCGCGCGAGCGGCTATCCGCGCCTCGCGCGGTCCGGTGACGTCGTTACTTTTGCCTGGGTTGCCGGCGATCGGGTGAAGGTCGCGTCGATGACGCTGCGATAGGTTCGTACGGCGTCAGCATGCCAGCTCGAGACGGCAGGTAAATCATCCTCGCGTCGCCGTCACGCGCGACGAAGACCGGAAAGCCCTGATAGTCCTCGACGGCGCGGAACCGCGCTTCGCTGAACTCAACCGCCGGCCCGGCCGGACGCCAGCGCGATCCCTGATACGTGACGAACACCGCGTTGAGTCCGGTCGGTTTCACCAGCGATGTCAGTCCGGGTGCGGGCCTGGTCACGCCGGTCGTCCCGATGGCGCCAGACCGGTCGGACGGCCGGTTCTCAGACACGGCGCCATCATCGGCCCGCGCCGGTTCGACGGTCCGCGCCGGTTCGGCAGGCGTGGCGCCGGCACCCGACGCGGCGGTCCGCGCCGCCTCCGCGGAGATCGCGACGGGAAACGAGGGCGCCTGGTTGCCGGTTGTGCCCGAGAGATTCCCTTCGCGCCGGCGCTCGTACGGCTGGACCAGACCGCCCGACAGCGGAACGAAGATCCTGCCGTAGGGCTCCAGGAACTTGTCGGTGTAGAGCGGCACGCCACGGTGTGCGCCAGAGCGCACCAGGCGGTTGGCGTCAAAGTGCCTGATGGCGCCCGCGGGATAGTAGAGCGAGTCCCCGTAGGGGATCGGCTCGCCGGCGCGATACCAGTCCGCGCTGTCGGCCGCCACGGAGGGCGGCGGGGTCGGCAGCGACATGACCTGCGCCGCAGCGAAGCCGGAGACGAAGGTGGCAAAGAGGGTGGCGATGAGCACAGCCGGCATTAGTTGAACAATTTTTCGAGTCATGGCGTCCCCCGGCTCTTCATTTTTCCAAACCGCGTGCCAGAATAGACAATTCGCATGGCCAAGCATCGCCCTCGGCTGCTCCGCCCGGCTGTTGTCCTGATCGGCCTGTCCGTCGTCTTTTTGCTCCCGTCTGCAGCGGCATTCTACACGGACTGGCTGTGGTTCAAGGAAGTCGGGTACGAAGCGGTGTTCGCCCGCCGCCTGCGGATGTCGTTTCTGACCGGCGGGGTGGTGTTCGCCGCCGCGTTCGCGGCGCTTTGGGCGAACGCGCTCGTCGCCCTGTCGGTGCTGACTCAGCCGTACGTCGTGATCGCGTCAACGGCGCAGGGGCAGCCCATCCTGTTCAACCGCGCGCAGGTGCGGCGCGCGGCGACCATCATCGCGACCGTCGCGGCGCTGGCCATGGCGTTGCCCGCGTCGAGCCGCTGGCTCGACCTGCTCGAGTTCCGCCACGCGGTGCCGTTCGGGCAAACCGATCCGATCTTCAACCGCGACATCTCGTTTTACGTCTTCCAGCTGCCGGTGTACGACTTCGTGCGCGGGATCGCGCTCGCGGTCGTGCTGTTGTCGCTGGTCTTCGCGGCCGGGATCTACGTGCTGGCAGGCGCGGTCGGGCTCGGCCCGCGCAGCCGGGTCGACACGACGCGGCGCTCGCGGGTCCATCTGTCGCTCCTCGCCGCCGCGCTCTTCCTGATCATGGCGGCTGGGGCCTGGCTCGACATCCCGCGGATCCTCGTCACCACGTCCGGCGGAATCGTGCACGGGGCGTCGTACGTCGACGTGCACGCACGGCTGCCGTTTCTGTACGCGACGGTCGGTGTGCTCGCGATCGGGGCCATCCTCGCGGTCGCGCACGCGTTCTCGCGCCGCATGTGGCCGATCCTGGGTGCCATCGGCCTCTATCTCGTCGTGACGGTCGCCGGCGCGCTGTACGCGGCCATCGTCCAGCGCGTGATCGTCGCGCCGAACGAGCAGGTGCGCGAGCTGCCGTTCATCGAGCGAAACATCGCGGCGACACGGCGCGCGTTTGCCATCGACGCGGTCGAAGAGCGCGAGCTGCCCGGCGACGCGCTGCTGACGCGCGCGGACGTCGCCGCCAACGCCGAGACGCTCGAGAACGTGCGGCTGTGGGACCACCAGCCGCTCCTCGACACGTTCGGGCAGATCCAGGAGATTCGCAGCTACTACGACTTCGTCTCGGTGGACAACGACCGCTATGTCGTCGACGGCAAGTACCGCCAGATCATGCTGTCGGGGCGCGAGCTGAACTCCGACACGCTGCAGAACCCGAGCTGGGTCAACGAGCGGCTGACCTTCACCCATGGCTACGGTCTCACGCTCGGCCCGGTCAATCAGGTGACGAGCGAGGGGCTGCCCGTTCTGTTCATCAAGGACATCCCGCCAGTGTCGACGGTCGACTTTCAGGTGCGCGAGCCGTCGCTGTATTTCGGCGAGCTGGCGAGCGACTACGTCCTCGTCGGCACCCGCACGAAGGAGTTCCACCATCCGAAGGGGGACGACAACGTCTATACCGAGTATTCCGGGCGCGGCGGCGTGCCGCTCGGCGGCTTCTGGCGACGGCTGCTCTTCGGCCTGCGGTTCAGGTCCACCGACATCCTGCTGACCGACGTCCTCACGCCTGACAGCCGCGTGCTGTTCCATCGCAGGATCAGGGACCGGCTCGCCGAGATTGCGCCGTTCGTCGCCTACGACGACGATCCGTATCTCGTGATTGCCGACGGACGGCTGCTCTGGATCTGCGACGCCTACACCACGACCGGCCTCTATCCGTACTCAACGCCCGCCAGGCCCGGGCTTAACTACATCCGCAACTCGGTAAAGGTCGTCGTCGACGCGTACGATGGCACGACGACGTATTACCTGGCGGACGGACAGGACCCGCTGGCGCAGACGCTCGCGCGCGTGTTCCCGACGCTGTTTCGCCCGATCGCCGAGATGTCGGCGGTCCTCCGGCGGCACGTCCGCTATCCGGAGGACATCTTCGCGATTCAGACGGCGATGTTCTCCACGTTTCACATGACGAACCCGGGCGTGTTCTACAACAAGGAGGACCAGTGGGAGGTGCCCGCGATCGAGAGCGAGGGAAATCCGGTGGCGATGCAGCCGTACTACACGATCATGAAGCTGCCGGGTGAGAAGCGCGGGGAGTTCATCCAGATGCTGCCGTTCACGCCGCGGCGGAAGGACAACCTCGCCGCCTGGATGGTCGCGCGGAGCGACGGCGACCACTACGGCAAACTGCTCGTGTTCCAGTTCCCCAAGCAGAAGGTCGTCTTCGGCCCACGGCAGATCGTGGCCCGGATCAACCAGGATCAGGTCATCTCGCCGCAGATCACGCTGTGGAACCAGCAGGGGTCCCAGGTGATTCAGGGGACGCTGCTCGTGATTCCGATCGAGCAGTCGCTGCTGTACATCCGCCCGTTGTATCTGCGGGCATCGGGCGGCCGAATCCCCGAGCTGAAGCGCGTGATCGTCGCCTACCAGAATCAGATCGTGATGGAGGAGACGCTGCCCGGGGCGCTGAACCGGATCTTCGGCCCGGGCGCCGCGCGCGTCGAGCGTCCGACCGAGGGGGCGGTGACCGCGCTCGCGGGATCGGCCGCACCGGCCGCGCCCCAGCCGCTCCCGGCGGCCATGACCGCGCCGCCGCCCGGCGGCGAAAGCCTCGACACGCTCGCGGCGCTCGCACAGGAGCACTATCAGCGCGCGCTGCAGGCACAACGCGACGGGAACTGGGCGCTCTACGGCGACGAGATCAAGAAGCTCGGGGAAGTCCTCGAGCGCATGAGGGCGCGCAAATGATCACCAGACGAGCGTTCGTTCGGCGCGCGATCGCGGGACCGGCGGCGGCCGCGCTCGCGCCGCTTGTCGAGCCGCGGACGCCGCTCGACCGCGCCGCGGCGTTCCTGCGAGGCCGGTTCCCCAATCTTCGGCGGCACTTCGTCTTCGAGTACTACCCGTGGTACGGCACGTCACCCTGGCATCACTGGGACCAGTGGGAGCGGAAGCCACCGAACGATCTTGCCGCGACGAGCGTCCCGCTGCTCGGCGCGTACGACTCCCGATCGGGGAAAGTGCTCGAGCAGCACGCCCGGTGGATGGCCGACGCCGGCGTCGGCGCCATCAACGTGAGCTGGTGGGGGCCGGACGACTACACCGATCGCGCCGTGCCGCTCCTGATGGACGTCATGCGCGCGCACGACATCCATGTCGCGTTCCACCTCGAGCCGTACGAGCCCGACCGCCTCCGCCACTTTGCGCGGGACGTCCTGTATCTGATCAAGGAGTACGGCGAGCGCCGCCGGTGGGATGCGCTGCTGTTCCTCGACCGCGCGGACGGCACGAAGGGACCCGTCTTCAAGACGTTCTTCACGATCCTGCCGGCGAAGGAGACCGACTGTCACGGCGTCACGCGTGACGTGCCGTTTCACGTGCCGCCGCCGTCCTGGCGCGCGCAGATCGACATCATCCGCCGCGAGCTGCGGTCGAGCTTCGACCACGTCACGCTCCTCTCCGACTCGCCAGACGCGGACAAGACGGTCGACGCGGGCTTCGACGGCCTCGCCATCTACAACAACTTCATCCGCCCCGAGTCGTGGCCGGACCTCGCGGCAGCGGCGAGCCGGCGGAACGCGGTGTTCTCGTTCAATATCAACCCGGGGTTCGACAGCATTGCGCCGCGCACGATCGAGCCCGGCTCCTGCTACCAGCCTCCGGCCTTCGAGCCGCCCGCTGCGGCGCTCGACTGGCGGGTGGACGGGCGCCGCACGGCGCATGCCCTCGCGCTCCAGCGCATCGCCGAGTCGTTCGACGCCACGGTGACGCTGCAGGCGAACCGGCGTCTTGCCAGCGCGCGCCAGGGCTTCTTCCTCGCGTACATCTGCACGTTCAACGAGTGGCACGAAGGAACCGCGTTCGAGCCCGCGAAGAGCTGGGCCGACCTGAGTGACGAAGAGCGCCGGCTCGGGTACCACAACCCGGACGATGGGCAGTACCGGCTGAAGACGCTGAAGGCGCTGATTGACCGCGTGGCGAGGTAAACCGGCCGCTCGCGTTTTCGTCTAAGCCCAACATGCGATCGCTCCTCCTCGATCTTCGGCACTCCGTCCGCTCGCTCCTCCGGCAGCCCGGCATCCTGTTCACGTCGCTCGCCTCGCTTGCGCTCGGCATCGGCGCGACGAGCGCGATCTTCAGCGTCACGTACGCCGTGCTTGTGCGGCCTCTGCCGTATCCGGATGCCGATCGGCTCGTCACGGTGTGGGAGACAATGCCGGGCAACGACACGCGGCTGGTTGCGCCCGGGAATTATCTCGACTGGCGGATCCAGGCGAGATCGTTCGCCGCGCTCGCGGCCTACAGCAGGAACGAGGCGAACGTCTCCGGCGCCGGCGAGGCGGATCGCGTGCGCGGCATGACGGTGACGGGTGAATTCTTCCCCATGCTCGGCGTCGCCGCCGAAACGGGCCGAACGTTCACCGCCGCTGACGATGACCGGTCGGAACGGCTCGTCGTGCTGAGCGCCGGGTTCTGGCAGCGACGGTTCGGCGCGGATCGAGGCGTCGTCGGCCGGGTCATCCGGATCGACGACGTCGCCTACACCATCGTCGGTGTCGCGGCCGCCGATTTCCGCTTCCATGACCGCGCGGAGCTGTGGCGGCTCGCGGACCGCGGCGTGCCCACGCTGTCCGGCCTGCCGACGGAGGTGGCGCGCGGCCGCGACGTGCACAGTATCGATGTCATCGGCCGGCTGAAACCGGAGATTTCGCTCGACCAGGCGCGCGGCGAGATGCATAGGATCGCGGCGCGGCTCGCCGCGGCGCACCCGGACACGAACACGGGGCTGGGCGTCAACATCGTTCCGCTGCACCGCACGGTCGTCGGCGACACGCGTCCCGCGATTCTCCTGCTGGCCGCGGCGGTCGGGCTCCTGCTGCTCATTGCCTGCACGAACGTCGCGAACCTGCTGCTGG